>NZ_JBNPLQ010000007.1:0-89528 GCF_050313575.1 Candidatus Pseudoscillospira sp. SGI.172
GAGAGAGAGGGTCTGGCCTATGACCAGGCCAGATCCTCTTCTATATTCCTCAATAGCTCAGTCGGTAGAGCATGCGACTGTTAATCGCAGGGTCGTTGGTTCGAGTCCAACTTGGGGAGCCAAAAACGCGGCTTGCCGCCGCTGTGCTGCGACGGCAGGCCGTGCTCCTTATTTCCCAGAGGATAGGCGGCGAGACGGGCCTTTAGCTCAGTTGGTTAGAGCAGCCGGCTCATAACCGGTCGGTCCTGGGTTCGAGTCCCCGAAGGCCCACCATATAGGGGTATAGCTCAGTTGGTAGAGCAGCGGTCTCCAAAACCGCGTGCCGAGGGTTCGAGTCCTTCTGCCCCTGCCAGGGTACAAGCGGTTTTCCGCATGCCATATAGAAAAGATGGCGCGGTAGTTCAGTTGGTTAGAACGCCGGCCTGTCACGCCGGAGGTCGTGGGTTCAAGTCCCATCCGCGTCGCCATCTGTTGGGCGCAACCGCGCCTGACGCGCTGCTATAGCTCAGTTGGTAGAGCGCATCCTTGGTAAGGATGAGGTCCCCAGTTCGAATCTGGGTAGCAGCTCCATGAAAAACCTTGTAACCGTTTGGTTACAAGGTTTTTTTGTTATCTGACTTTTCGGGAAGGGAGATGGAAGCATGAGGGGAGAGATGGCATTTCGGACGGTGGCCCGGATGCGGAGCGATTTTCCCAGCAAATTTGGAATCCCCCGTCAGAGCGGACTGGTGACCGAGTTAAACAGCACGATTGTGTTCGAACCGGAATTTCGGAACCCTGATGCTCTGCGTGGGATCGAAGGGTTTTCGCATCTGTGGCTGATTTGGGAATTCTCCGCCGCAGTCAGAAAAGAGTGGTCGCCGACCGTGCGGCCGCCGCGGCTGGGAGGAAATACCCGGGTCGGGGTGTTTGCCACACGGTCCCCGTTTCGGCCCAATCCTCTGGGCCTGTCCTGCGTAAAACTGGAAGGGGTGGAGCTTAACACACCGGAAGGGCCGGTGCTCCATGTATCTGGAGCAGATCTGATGGACGGGACCCCCATTTTTGACATAAAGCCTTATGTGCCCTATGCTGACTGCCACCCGGAAGCAAAAGAGGGATTTGCCCCCGCACCCATCAGACAGCTGGAGGTCTCCTTTCCGCCCCCACTGCTGGAGTTGGTTCCACAGAATCGCCGAGAGGCCTTGCAGGGGGTTTTGGCCTGCGATCCCCGCCCATCCTATCAGGACGATCCCGCCAGGATCTATGGAATGAGCTTTGCGGGTCTGGAGGTGAGCTTTCGGGTTGAGGGGAACCAGCTATTTGTGCTCTCCGTGACCAAGACGCCGTGACGCTGGATGCCTATGAGGAGGCCGGCCTCGCACCCAGAAGGCCCGGCGCGGGGGATCTGCTGCTGGCGGTGGCCGACGCGGTGATCGCCGCGCAGAATACCGTGGTGGCCGCGGAGAGCCTGGGCCTGGGTTCCTGTTATATCGGGGACGTTCTGGAGCACCGGGAACGGGTGAAGGAGCTGCTGGGGATGCCGGAATATGCCGTGCCTGCCGCCATGCTGGTGATGGGATGGCCCACCCTTTAGCAGCGGGAGCGCAGAAAGCCGGAGCGGTTCGCAGCGCAGTATCTGGTCAGCCGGGACCGTTACCGCCGCTTAAACGGGAACGAGCTGCGGACCATGTTTGAGGGCAGGACCGGGCAGCAGAGCTTTGAAGCTTGGATGGATGCCTTTTGTACCCGTAAGTACCACGCGGACTTTTCTCTGGAGATGAACCGGTCTGCCCGCGAGTGGCTGAACCCTTTCCAGACATCGGAATAAAAAGGAAAAATTGTGAAAACAGCACAAAAAACCGGAACAAGAAGTTTACTAAAAGAGAGGGAAGGTCACTTGCTTTTCTTCGGTGGAATGCTATAATAAAAACAGCTTCGCCTGGTTTCTGCCGACTGAAAAACAAGGAGGACTGTCCCATGTCAAAGACCAAGTATGTCTACAAATTTTCCGAAGGCAACAAGGATATGCGAGAGTTGCTGGGAGGCAAGGGCGCCAACCTGGCTGAAATGACCAGGGCCGGCATGCCTGTCCCACAGGGCTTTACCATAACGACCGAGGCGTGTACCCGCTATTACGACGACGGGCGCACCATCGCCCCTGAGATTCGGGAAGAGATCATGGAGTATCTGAGCTGGCTGGAGGAGGAGACCGGAAAGAAATTCGGTGATTCCTCTAACCCCCTGCTGGTCTCCGTTCGCTCCGGCGCCCGGGCCTCCATGCCCGGCATGATGGACACCATCCTGAACCTGGGCCTCAACGACGAGGTGGTGGTGGGCTTTGCAGAATTTACCCAGAACCCCCGTTTTGCTTACGACTCCTACCGGCGGTTCATCCAGATGTTCTCCGACGTGGTGATGGAGCTCCCCAAGAAGCGCTTTGAGGAGATCATCGACGCCAAGAAGGCGGAAAAGGGCGTCAAACAGGACATTGAGCTGGACACCGAGGACATGAAGGACCTGGTCCGGCGGTTCAAGGTCTTTTACGAGTCCGAAAAGGGCGTGGACTTTCCCCAGGACCCCAAGACCCAGCTCATCGAGGCGGTGCGCGCGGTGTTCCGCTCCTGGGACAACCCCCGCGCCAACGTCTACCGCCGCATGAACGAGATCCCCTACGACTGGGGCACCGCCGTCAACGTCCAGTCCATGGTGTTCGGCAACTCCGGCAACCACTCCGGCACCGGTGTGGCCTTTACCCGCAACCCCGCCACCGGCGAGAAGGCCCTGTTCGGCGAGTACCTCATCAACGCCCAGGGCGAAGACGTGGTGGCTGGTGTCCGGACCCCCTCCCCCATCTCCCGGCTGAAGAAGGAGATGCCCGAGGTCTACGAGGAGTTCTCTCAGATCGCAGACCGGCTGGAGAAGCACTACAGGGACATGCAGGACATGGAGTTTACCATCGAAAACGGCAAGCTCTACATGCTCCAGACCCGCAACGGAAAGCGTACCGCCGCCGCCGCCCTGAAGGTGGCTGTGGACCTGGTGGACGAGGGCATGATCGACCAGAAGGAGGCCGTCCTGCGGGTGGAGCCCAAGCAGCTGGATGCCCTGCTCCATCCCCAGTTCGACGCCGCTGCGCTGGCCAAGGTCAAGCCGGTGGGCAAGGGCCTGGCCGCCTCTCCCGGCGCCGCCTGCGGCAAGGTGGTCTTCTCCGCCGAGGATGCCAAGGAGTGGCATGGACGGGGCGAGAAGGTGGTCCTCGTCCGTCTGGAGACCTCTCCTGAGGACATCGAGGGCATGCAGGTCTCCGAGGGCATCCTCACCGTCCGGGGCGGCATGACCTCACACGCGGCCGTGGTGGCCCGCGGCATGGGCACCTGCTGCGTCTCCGGCTGCGGCGAGATCGCCGTGGACTATGACAAGCGCTTCTTCACGCTGGCGGACAACGTGGTCCGCGAGGGGGACTACATTTCCATCGACGGCACCACCGGAAACATCTACCTGGGCTCCATTCCCACCGCCCCCGCCGCCATCTCCGGCGACTTCGGGCGCTTTATGAGCTGGGCCGACAAGTATCGCCAGATGGAGGTCTACACCAACGCCGACAACCCCAGAGACGCCAAGCAGGGCCGGGTCTTCGGCGCCCAGGGCATCGGCCTTTGCCGTACCGAGCATATGTTCTTCGAGGGCGAGCGCATCATGGCCATCCGGGAGATGATCCTCTCCGACACGGTAGAGGATCGGAAACGTGCCCTGGCCAAGCTGCTGCCCTATCAGCAGAGCGACTTTGAGGGCATTTACGAGGCCATGGAGGGCCGCCCGGTCATCATCCGTTTCCTGGATCCCCCCCTCCATGAGTTCCTGCCCACCAAGCCCGAGGAGATCGAGGTCCTGGCCAAGGACGTGGGCTGCAGCACGCACCGCATCCGTGAGGCCCTGAGACGGCTCCACGAGACCAACCCCATGATGGGTCACCGGGGCTGCCGTCTGGCCGTCTCCTACCCGGAGATCGCCGAGATGCAGACCACGGCCGTGATCAAGGCCGCCATCCGCATCACTCAGAAGGGCCAGTACGACATCGAGCCCAACATTATGATCCCGCTGGTGGGTGAGGTCAAGGAGCTGGAGTATGTCAAGAACGTGGTCACCGCCACCGCCGACCGGCTCATTGCCGCGGCCGGCATCCAGATGGATTATCAGGTGGGCACCATGATCGAGGTACCGCGGGCCGCCCTCACCGCCGGTGAGATCGCCAGGGAGGCCGAGTTCTTCTCCTTCGGCACCAACGACCTGACCCAGATGACCTTCGGCTTCAGCCGCGACGACGCGGGCAAATTCCTGGGCTATTACTACGACAATAAGATCTACGAGTCCGATCCCTTTGCCCATCTGGATCAAAACGGCGTGGGCAAGCTGGTGGAGATGGCGGTGAAGGCCGGTCGCGCGACCCGGCCCAACATTCACCTGGGCATCTGCGGCGAGCACGGAGGAGACCCCAGCAGCGTGGAGTTCTGCCACAACGCCGGGCTGGACTACGTGTCCTGCTCCCCCTTCCGGGTCCCCATCGCCCGTCTGGCCGCCGCGCAGGCTGCGATCAAGAATCCCCGCAAGTAAAGCTGCTGTCATTCACCATTGGATTTGACGAGGCGCAAACCTTCCATCAATCCCATGGAGACGGCCTAAAGCCGTCAAAATGGCATGATTTGGCCGTGGCGGTTACGATCTAAACGCCAAAACCCCCGTACATTCCCAATTGGGCAATGTGCGGGGGTTTTTTGTTGGTATTTCGGGCTGTTTTACATGTATGTATGAAAACGCAAAAATGTATTCTGGTTCAAAAATACATTTTGTCCATGCCCGCTGCCGTTTTCACAGCAGCCAGTTCCGTGATTTTGGGCATGAAAATGTACAAGGCGGGAGCATCTTAACCATGCTCCCGCCTTGTTTCCTGGCCAGATGTCCGCTGTGTTCGCTTTAATCCGGGTTATTTACCCAGGTAACGATACAAGAAGGTGACCATCTGCGCACGGGTGCAGGCGGCGTTGGGGGCGAAAGAGGTGGCACCAATGCCGTTGGTAATGCCGTTCTCCGCAGCCCACTGGACTGCCGCAGCGTAATAAGCATCGGCAGGGACGTCAGTGAAGGCGGCACTGCCGGAAGGCGTACCATTCGCCATGCGGCAGAGGAAGGTAGCCATCTGGGCGCGGGTGCAGGTAGCGTTGGGGCTGAAGGTAGCAGCGGCGGTGCCGCTGGTGATGCCCTTCTCAACTGCCCACAGAACGGCATTGACGTAGTAGCTGTCCATGCTCACGTCAGTGAACGCACACGTCGCAGCGGCAGGCTTGGGAGAGCCGGCGGCACGCCACAGGAACGTCACCATCTCGGCGCGGGTACAGGTAGCATCGGGGCTGAAGGTGGTAGCGTTGGTGCCGACAGTCACGTTGTTCAGGTAGGCCCAACGGACAGCATCGGCGTAGTATGCGTTCGCGGGCACATCGTAGAAGGGCAGGTTGATCGCTTCGGCAGACCCCATCTCGGGTTTATCGCTGGAACTGCCGGAAGAGGGACGGCTGGAAGAGGGACGGCTGGAAGAGGGACGGCTGGAAGAGGAACTGCCGGAAGAAGAACCGCCGGAACTGCTGCCGCCGGTGAAGGTGACGGTCAGGGGCTCGGAGTACATGGTGTAGGTCTGCTTGGTCTGGGGCAGGGTATAGCTGGTGCCCAGAACGAATCTGGCGGTTCCGGCGGTCTCAGCGTAGACCTTGCCGTCACTGGTCAGCTTGGCGGTGGTGGTGCCGTCGTTGAGGTTCATCAGGACGGGAGTGCCGGTCAGCGCTGCGCCCACAGTCAGACGGGTGTCGGTGGTGACGGTGGGAGCAATGGCATTTTCCGCACCGATCCGGGCGGTGTCAGCGGCCATGCTGGCGCTGACGCCGATGAGGTAGTCGCCGGGGTAGTCGGTGCGGTCGGTGGTGATGCCGTGATAACCCTCGAAATACAGAGCCTCAAATTCACCCTTACCGTTGACGGTCCACGGATGGACATACAATCCGCGATGGCGGGCGGCACGGGTCAGGGAATCGTTGACGACGCCGCTGTTGGGGTTGTACCAGGCGTTGAGGGGATCCAGAACGCTGGAGATCTGCGCCAGGTTGGTGGCGTTGTCGTCGGCCTTGGCGCTCTGGGAGGAGAGCTCACCGACGGTCATCTCGGGGATGTTCTGGCGTAGCTCCTTGATCAGCTCGTTGTTGAAGGAAATGAAGAGGATGCGGTCGTCCAGGCCGTTGTCGAAAATGTCCTTGCGCATGTATTCAGTAATGCCGTAGCTGGAGCCCTTGATCTCGATGACGTGGTTGAGGCCGTTATCGTCATCGGGGAGGGCGTTGATCGCGGCGTCGAACAGCTCCTTCAGAGTGGGGATGCGGTCGGTGTCCTTGGCATAGGACGCCTTGAACTTCAGCGCGCGCAGCTGATCAAAGGTGCTTCCGGTGATGGAGAGATCCTTGTCCATCAGACGGCCGGTGGTGCTGTCGTGGTTGAGAACGACGACCTTGTCTTTGGTGAGGTCAACGTCGCACTCGGCGCCGTCCGCGCCGAAGATCACGGCGTTGGCGACGGAGCGCTCGGTGTTCTCCACGGCGGTGTAGGGGTCGGGCGCGTTGCTGTGGAAGCCGCGGTGGGCGACGACCACGGTCTTGCGGGTCAGGACAGCGTCCTCCTCGGAGAAGGACTCGATGGCGTCCAGGGCGGCGGTGGAATCGTTCACCACGATGCCGTCCGCACCGGAGAGAATGGCGTCATAGACCTCGTCGGCATCGCACTGCACCCAGACGGTGACGCCGTGATCCTGGATGTAGGTGACCGTGACGCGGTCGGCGTCCTTCTTATCCAGCAGAGCAATACGGCAGTTGGCCTTGCAGGTCTCGTGCACAACGGTGATGTCCTTTTCGGGCATCTTGGCGGTGAAGTCCAGCACGCCGCGGACGCCGGCGGTCTCGCCGACCTTGGCGGCCTTGAGCACCTCGGGGCTGGAGGAGATGACGTTCACATCCACCACGCCGTCGGTGGTCACAGAAGTGCTGAAAGCGGCGGCGGCAGAGGCGTCCTCCACGCGGAAGCCGGCCAGGACCTTCTTGTTCAGCAGCTCCTTATAGGCCTTGGGGGACAGATTTTTGCCGTTCTCGGTAATGGTTCCGTCGGCGTTGACGGTACGGACCAGGGTGGCGGGACGGCGGCCGGCCGCGGCGACCTCAGCGGCGGAGGTGCTCTCCGTGGAGACGATGGTAGGGGACATTTTCAGACCGGTGACAGGCTCGTAGACAGCGGTGTCATAGCCATTGGCCTTCATCTCCGGCTCAGCAGGTTTGGTGGGCAGGTCGGGGAGGGTGCTGGAGACCTTGATGCTCTTCACGTCAAAGTTCAACTGACGGAAGTTGAAGATCATCTTGCCGGCGAATTCCTCCATGGACATGCCGAGGTAGGTCAGGATCAGCTCGTCGTTGATGTACTCATAGATCCGGCCGTTCTTGTACAGGATGGTGGCCTTGTAGGTCTTGGCGGGATCCAGGGCCTCCTTGTAAGCGGCGGTCTGGGTGGTCCAGGAGCCCAGCCACTTGGCAAACTCCACGCCGTTGGAGGCGGCGGCGTTCTGACGGAGGCACATATGGTTGTAGGTGACGCCGCGGGTATTGCTGGAATCGCTGTCTGGCTTCATGCCGTAGCCGATGGCCAGCCAGCGCGCGTTGCTGGAGGCGGCGGAGAGCTGGAGTTCGGTCTCAATGACCATCTGATCCACGCCGTAGTACCACACGGGCAGCTGCACCTGATCATAAGTGCTGTCCGCGGTGCCGCCCATAAAGAGGCCGCCGTTGCCGATGTAGGCGCTGTTGTCATCGGTCAGCTCCGTCTTGAGGTATTCCATGAATTCGCCGTCTTCAAAGCTGATAGAGACGTCGCTGTTGATGTATAGGTTCTCGGTGTGGGAGGCATCGTCCTGGGTGAGGGTCAGCTTCCAGACCTTGTCGGTATCGCTCCAGGCCACGGCGGAGGTGACGGTCTCGTCGCCGATGAGGGCGTCCACCTGGGTCTTGATGTTCTCGGCGGTGACGTCGGCCTTGGCAGCAAAGTCGAAGGTGCCGTGCATGACCTTCTGGAAGAAGGGTTTGAGGGTGTCCCGCGCGGTGGCTTCGGCGCGGTTGACTTTGACGGAGATCTTCTTGGCGGGGCTGCTTTGGCCGTCGATCATCAGGAGGACCTGGAAGCCGGCACTCTCGCTGCCCAGCACGCGGACAACACCTTTGCCCTTGTCGAACTGGGTGCCCTCCAGGGCTTTGTAGACCTGTTCGGCCACAGCGCCGGAGATGACATGGTCGCTGGCGCTGGCGGAGACGTTCACAGTGACCTCAGCGGGGATCTCGTCCACCATGGCGTGCATCAGGGTGTTGGCGGTCAGGGTGACGTTCTGGGCATCATAGCCGTCCACAGTGACGGTGACCTTCTGCTCACCGATGGCGGCGCTCTTGACGGGCAGGGTGGCCACACCCTTGTCAAAGGTCAGGGTGATCTGAGTGGAGCCGTCCGTTTCCAGATCGGTGCCGCCGACGGAGATGGAGGGGGCCGCGGGGGGGTTCCCAAAGAAGCGGCTGTTGTCCAGGATGGCGTTGGCGCTCAGCTCCGCCGCGGTCAGGGCGCGGTTATAGATGCGGACGGAGTAGAACTTGGCGTTGGTGGTGTAGTCGTTGCCGCCCAAGCGGCCGCCCAAGATGGGCTGCTTCACGCCGGAGGACTGGGCATTGGCCGCGATGGTGTCGGTCAGCTTGCCGTTGGCATACCAGGAGCTGCGCTTCGTGGTGTCGTTGTACTCATGCACGAAGGCGGCCGGAACACCCACGCCGTTGGCGGCGGCGGGCGTCAGGCGGTCAGCGGCACTGTTGCCCGCCACCTTGACCTCCAGCTTGCCGTTGCCGCGGGAGAAGATGCTGAATTTGTCAGCGCCCTCATCTACGGTGAGCAGGGCGGCATAAGCCTCGTTCAGGCCGTTGTAGCCGTCCTCGTCGATCAGGTACTCCACCGTGTAGGCACCGGTATTCAGGACATCGGCGATGTGGGAGGGCAGGTAGATCTTGCTGTGGTTCAGGTGCATATATTTGTCATTGAAGGCGTTGGGGCCAACGGTATGGTCGCCGGAGGTCCGGGGGAGTCTCTCGTCGTTCAGGGTAATGTACTCATCCTTCTTGGCGAGGTTCTGCCACAGGCCGTCTTTGGCCTTGTCACCGGTTTCGATGCCGTCCAGCCGGAGGACCAAGCCATTGGAGACATAGTTTTCCGGGAGGGTGTCCATATAGTCGGAAATGGTGACAGTTTTTTCGCCGCTGACCGTGGGATCGCCCAAATCGATGGTGACGTTGCTGTCAAGGTTCTGGATCAGCTTGTTGTTCCCGGTGATGGTGACCGCGCCCTTTGCCGCCGCGCTGACAGGCAGAAGGGAGAGGGCCAGCGCCATGGAACACAGCATGCTGGCAGTTTGCTTCAAGATCCTTCGCATAAACTTTCTCCTAAAACAAAATTTGTAAAGCGGTTGGTGTGCTGCATGAAATTTGTTTTGAAACGGAGCATATATGCCGTTTCCCCGGTAATCTCCCCTTTCAACCCATGCGCTTCTTGGGATTGGGACAGGTTTACTTTTACTGTAAAGGAATATCTTGCGAGGGGCCCCATCAGCGGCACAACACCCATGATGAGGCCGGATGCCTGAATCCTGTCGATTTATTATAGGCAGAAAACCTCAAAATCCGTCACCACGGTTTTGTAAAGTTTCCGCAAAACTGCTGAGAAGCGGAAAGAAGGGCAGTCCGTTCCCGGCTGCTCTTGGGGATGGCCGGCACCTGCTGCCTGTCCGCCGCCGAGCCGCGGCAGAAAAGGGATCCCGCCTCTTTCGCGCCTGCGGGCGCGAAACGCTGCGAGGCTTTTTCGTCATGGCAGGATTTGGCCGCAGAGGGTTATCTCTCAACGCCAAAACCCCCGTACATTCCCATTTGGAGAATGTACGGGGGTTTTTTGTTGGGATTTCGGGGCGGTTTGCCTGTATGTACGAAAACGCGACAATGGCGCCTGGGGCAAAAACACAGTTTGTCCGCACTCGCCGCTCTTCTGGCCGCGGCGCGGTTTGAAGCGCACCCGGCGCCCCGCTCATGATCCGTTACTCATCTTCCGGCTTGGGCAAAATTCTAACCGCTGCCAGCCGGTGAAAAAGCGAAGCGAATACCAGGCCAAATATCACGCCCAGGACGGTATCCACGATCCGCAGGATCACCGCTCCCTGGAGTCCATAGATCCAGGCGCCCAGCATCAGTGCGCCAAAGCAGTTCATTGCCGTCTTATACCGATAATCGGTGCAAAAGCCCAAACAAAGCCCTCCCAACGGACCCATCAACGGCTGGAAAGCTTCTGGGATCACCAGATAAAAAACAAAAAACGCGCAGGAGCCCGCGACCGCCCCCACAATCCGCTGCCGGAAGCGTGCGGTCGTATTTCCGGAATAAGGATATTCTGACAGCAGCGATGCACAGGCAAATCCCATCCACATAAACCGCTCCACTTCAAACACCTGTCCGGCTGCCAATACCAGGCTCACCCCAAGCGCCATACGCAGCTGCCACAGGTGGATCGGCGTGGAAAGATCAAATTTCCGCATCACTTGGACAAAACGAGTTGTTTTGTGCTGATTTCGGTGCTTGGCGAACAGGATCGTGCCGCAGATCAAATAGCCCACCAGAGCCAACAGCCCACGGCGAATGAGAGCCTCTCCAACCACCGGGTTGCCTGTCAGATAGATGTAGGCAAAGCTGTATAAGCCGCCGTTTCCCATTTCAGGCCGCTGGGTGGTCATGCAGAGCAGGGCAAAAAAGGCTGCAAAATGCAGCGGAACCAAAAAAAACGGCGGGATCACCATCGCCGCGCTGGGAGCCAGCACCAGAATGGCCAGCACCGCCGCCAGGGTTATGAGAGAGTCGCCAATACAGTACTCAAAGTTGACAAAGCGGATGCCCAGCATCATGCAAAATAATGCCACCGCCAGGGGGGTGTTGTCAGCGCCGAACATACCAGATAGCAGGCTGATAAACACGATGGCAAAAGCCACGATCAGCACAGAGCGCACTGCCATGGCAACCCTGTAAAATATTTTTTCCCGTCTTGTCTCACAAGCGGCAATTTCCCGTTTCAGTACGGCGGGATCCATCTGCAGCGCGTTATAAAACTTCATAGTCACGGGTATTTTCCTGTCCTTTCTCAATATGTGCGGCCAGTTTATCCGCGTAATGCATAAATGCCTCAAAATCTTCACCGGAACTGCGCCACAGATCATAGAAGGGTTGTAAAATACTTTCATATCCCTTCTTCAATTCGACAAGACCGGTTTCTGTGATAGACAACTGATAGCTCCGCTCATCCGTTGTCTGCCGCTGTTTGCGTATGCAGCTTTTTTCGTAGAGTGCCTTCAGACAACGGCTCACCGCCTCTTTTTTCATACCGCTGCCCTGACTGAGTAAAACGGGTGTATTTTGCTCCGGCTGCAAATACAGATGCGCCAAGAGCTCGCATTCACTGGCGGTCAGCGCAGATTTCCGTACGGGAAGCAGGGACCGCATGATCTTTTGCAGATTCTGTTGATAATGCACCATATCTGTCCACTCCATGTAGATTGCAGTCCCTTCTTTAGTTAACTTTGTTAAGTATATTTCAAAAATTTTTTTGTGTCAACAGGTACCGGGTAAAAAGATCTTTTGATTGCTGCAACCCGGTCCCGGGTAAACCCAGGTGCGGCCGTAGCCAGTCCGGTCCTCGCGCCCCTTGGTCTATTTGCCGTCTACCCCCTTTCCACAAAGAACCTCGGCTTCTCACGCAGCAAACGGCAGGGGCGGAAATGAAGTTGACCCTTTATGAAAATCTTACTTGTTCCCTTTCATGGTCGGCTCAAAAAGAGGTTGGTGGGCAGCATGGTCGTGCATAAAGATTTCAATTTCTTTGTTTCGCGAGGCACCCCGCTTGTCTGACTCCCGTTTCGCATGATATCTGGATTTTTCCGCAGACGACGATCCTTCCTGGGTTTGACCGGCCAGCAGTAATACACGGCCTGTTCCAGGGACAGCAGATTACACTTCGGATCTCTTGTTGACGAGGAAGGACATTTCCGGACAGCCTGGCGTCGCTGAACTGCCCGGGCAGCTCTAATTCAAAATGTACATCGTTATACACACAAGGTATGTACGGCGCAGGCCGCCATCAAGAACCTCTGTTGAGAGATCGATTTTTCCATTCATTCAGGATGCGCCGGGGCCCCGGTACCGGGGTTCCGGCGCATCCTTTTTGTGCCGCGGATGGAGGATCGGGCGGCACAATAAAAAAGAGGGAGGAAAAGCTCCATAATTTTGTTATGTGACAGAAAAAGCTGGGATAAAAGGAATTTCCGACTTTACGAGAACGGATGTAACGTGGTATAATCACACTGTTGCCACATCCTTTCAACTGCAAATTTGAATGAAACAATTTTCACAAAAAAGAAAGAAAAAACGGCTTAGAAATACTGCAGAGAGCGCTGCTTTGTGGTATTATTAGCGGGAGGTCTAAATACTTCGTAACATCGTTATTAAAACCACAAGGAGGAATATCCCGTTGAAGCAACTGGAAGAGCTGAAACAGCGCATGGAGACGCAGCGCCCGTCTGACTGGGAGTCGCTGCCCGACATCAGCCTATACATGGATCAGGTCATCGGCTATATGCCCCGGCAGCTGATCCAGTACGGCGAAGAGGAGCGGCTGACCTCCGCCATGGTGAACAACTATATCAAGGATGGACTTCTGCCCCGGGCGGAGGGAAAGCGGTACGGAAAGACCCATTTGGCCTACCTCACCGCCATCTGTGCCCTCAAGCAGGTCATCTCGGTCAAGGACGCGGGTTTGTTGGCCTCCGACCACGCCGACGGACAGACCGGCGAGATGTACGGGCGGTTTTTGAAGCAGCTGGATCTGGCACTAAGGGATACGGCCGGACGGCTGGATACCGACTGCACGGAAGAGGATCTGCCCGGGCTGGCCCTGTCGCTGGCCCTTCAGAGCTATGCGGACCGGCTGGCCTGCCAGCGGGTCATCGATCTGATCCGCCAAAATCAGTCTGCGGCGCCGGACAAATCAAAAAAAGGCCGAAAGGAGCCAAAACATGAGTGAGTATGTTATTGTCACAGATTCTTCCTGTGATCTGAATCAGCAGATGGTGGAGGAAATCGGCGTGGAGGTTTTGCCTCTTACCTTTACCATTCGGGGGACCACGCTGAAAAATTACCCCGATGACCGGGACATGGGGGCCCACGAATTCTATCAGCTGATGTCGGAGGGCGAGATGGTCACCACCGCTGCCGTCAATGAGCATCAATATGAGGAGTTCTTGACTCCGGTGCTGGAGAGCGGCCGGGACGCTTTGATCCTGGCGTTTTCTTCCGGCCTGTCCGCCACCTGCCAGTCTGCCCGGCTGGCGGCGGGGGAGCTGGCGGAGAGATTCCCTGAGCGAAAGATCCTGGTGGTAGATACCCTATGCGCCTCCCTGGGCCAGGGCCTGCTGGTCTGGTATGCGGCGGAGAAGCAGAAGGCGGGGGCAAGCATCGAAGAGGTGCGGGATTGGTGCGAGGCCAACAAGCTCCACATCTGTCACTGGTTCACCGTCAACGATCTCCACTATCTGAAACGGGGCGGACGGATCTCCGCCGCCACCGCGGTGGTGGGCACCATGCTTCAGATCAAGCCGGTGCTCCACATGGACAATGAGGGGCACCTGGTCAACGTGTCCAAGGCCCGGGGGCGGAAGGCCTCTCTGGACGCCATGGTCAAGCAGGTGGGTGAGAGGGGAATCGATCCCGCAGGCCAGGAGCGGATGCTCATCAGCCACAGCGCCTGCGAGGAGGACGCCCGGTATATCGCCGACCAGATCAGGGACCAGTACGGGGTAAAGGAAGTCCTCCTCAACCGGATCGGGCCGGTGATCGGCGCCCACACGGGCCCCGGATGCGTGGCGCTCTTCTTCATCGGCACCGAGCGATAAATGAATTTCGGGCTCTCTCCCCACGGGGAGGGCCCGTTTTTTACCCGCTCCGGCGTTGACACCGCAGGGCGGATACAGTACAATCAAAACAGAGTTTCTACCAGGGCGGCAGGGGAGACCCCGCCGCTTTTGAATCAGGAGGAGAGCATGGAGAACTGGCTGGAAGTGACTGTGGAGACCAGCGATGCCCAGATGGAGGAGCTGGCGGCCCGACTCACCATGAACGGGGCGGAGGGCCTGGTCCTGGAGGGTGAGGCGGAGTTCAAGAACTTTTTGGAGGAGAACCGGCAATACTGGGACTATGTGGACGACGAGCTGCTGGAGCGGATGCGGGGCGTGGCCCGGATCAAGTTTTACGTTACCGACGACGCCGACGGCCGGGCGCAGATGGACCGGGCCCTGACGGGGATCGACAATCCGCGGACCATCGCTTCTCTCAAGGAGGAGGACTGGGCCTACGGCTGGCAGAAATACTACCAGCCCATGACGGTGGGGGAGCGGCTGTATATCGTGCCCGAGTGGGAGCGGGGCAAGCCGGTCCCCGCCGGGCGGGTGCCCGTCTATCTGAATCCCGGACTCACTTTCGGCACCGGCTCCCACGCTTCCACCCAGCTCTGCCTGGGCCTTCTGGAAGAGCGGATCGCCGGAGGCGAACGGGTGCTGGATCTGGGCTGCGGCAGCGGGATCCTCTCCATCGCCGCCATGGATCTGGGGGCTGCCTCCGCCGTGGGCGTGGACATCGACCCAAAGGCGGTGGATGTGGCCTATGAAAACGCCGCCCTCAACGGGATCGGCCGGGACCGGTACACCGTCCGGGCTGGAGATGTGCTCTCCGACGGCACACTGGTCCGGGAGTTGGAGGAGAGCGGGCCCTATCCCGTGGTGCTGGCCAACATCGTCTCCGACGTCATCATTCCCCTCTCCGGCCAGGTGGACCGCTATCTGGCTCCCGGGGGCGCGTTCCTCTGCTCCGGCATCATCGACACCCGGGCCGACGAGGTGGAGAGCGCGTTGAAAAAGAACGGCCTGCACATCCTCCGCCGCCTGGAGCGGGACGGCTGGTGCGCGCTGGCAGCCAGCCGGGATCCGGCCCCCGGCCAGGGGTGAGAGTGTGAAGGCAAAGGTTCGGCCCATCCGCCTTCCGGCGGGGCGGCGGGTCCTGGTGATCAGCGATATCCACGGCAATCTCCCCTTTTTCAAAGGGCTGCTGAAAAAAGCGGCCTTTTCCGCCGACGACATCCTCATCCTGCTGGGGGACATTCTGGAGAAGTCCGAGGGCGGGCTGGAGGCGCTGCACTATGTGATGGAGCTCTCCCGGCGGTATACGGTCTACACCCTGAGGGGCAACTGCGACGACATCACCCCCGCCTTCGTGGACGGGGGACGGCATATCCCCGCCGCCTTTTATCCCCGGTATTTTGCCGCGTGGGGGGAAAAGTGCGCCGCAGTGAAGCTGGCCCATGCCGCCGGGGCGGCCATTGAGGATCCGTCCGACTACCCGGCGGCCCGGCGGGCCATCGCCGCCGCCTTCCCCGAGGAGCTGGACTTCCTGCGGGGCCTGCCCCACATCTACCGGAACGACGACTACCTGTTTGTCCACGGCGGTGTGCCCCGGGAGGAGCGCCTGGAGGAGCTGGAGGCCCACGGGTGCATGAAAAACGATGACTTTCTGGGCCAGGGTCATTCCTTCCGGCGCTGGGTGGTGGTGGGTCACTGGCCAGTGACGCTGTATCACCCGGACATCCCCTCTGCCAAGCCCATCCTGCTCTCCGACCGGCACATCGCCAGCATCGACGGCGGCTGTACCCTGAAGGTGGACGGACAGCTCAACGCCCTGATCCTCCCGGAGGAACCGGGGGGACAATTCTCCTACCTTGCGTACGACGGGAACGAAGTGATGACCGCCCTGGACCCTCAGGCCCCCTCCGCCGATCCCATCAACATCCGCTGGGGCCGCAGCCGGCTGGAGGTGCTGGAGCGGGGGACGGAATTCTGCCGCTGCCGGCACTTGGAGAGCGGAAGGGAATTGGATATTCTCACCAGCTATCTCCGGGAGGATGAGGGAGGGGTCTACTGTGAGGATTCCACCGATTACCGACTTCCTGTGACGGCGGGAGAGCGGCTGAGCATCGTCCGCCGCACCAGCCGGGGGACGCTGGCCAAAAAGGACGGGGCCACCGGCTGGTATTTCGGCCGGCTGTCGGCGCCGGGAGACGGCCGCAGCCCGTCTGTGTGATGAAGAACTTTATGAAAAGGAAGCAAACACAAGGCAGCGGGAAAAACCAGAAAAATTGATCCAATGATATTTGAAAAATTTCTTGTTCATACAAGGGGAATATGGTACAATCGTTCCATCCTATAGAGAAAACGAGGGAAATTATATGATGAATTTTAACTATTACACCCCCACCCGTGTGGTTTTTGGCCGTGGGACACTGGATCAGACGGGAGAGCTGGTGAAGGCCCAGGGGGCGAAGAAGGTGCTTATCCACTACGGCGGGGGCAGTGCGAAGCGCTCCGGTGTGCTGGATCGGGTGAAGGAGTCTCTCGCCGCCGCCGGCGTGGGCTATGCGGAGCTGGGGGGCGTGGTGCCCAACCCGCGGCTGTCCCTGGTGCGGGAGGGCGTGGAGCTGTGCCGCCGGGAAGGGGTGGATTTTCTCCTGCCCGTGGGCGGCGGCAGCGTCATCGACTCGGCCAAGGCCATCGGCTACGGAGTGGCCAACGGAGGGGACGTGTGGGATTTCTATGACTTCAAGCGTACCCCCGCGGCCTGCCTGCCTGTGGGAGCGGTGCTCACCATTGCCGCCGCCGGCAGCGAGATGAGCGACTCCTCGGTCATCACCAATGAGGATGGCTGGGTCAAGCGGGGGATCTCCAGCGATCTGTGCCGTCCCCGGTTCGCCGTCATGGACCCCGAGCTCACCATGACGCTGCCCCCCTATCAGACCGCCAGCGGGTGCGTCGATATCCTGATGCACACCATGGAGCGGTACTTCAACGGCCAGGCCGAACCCATGGCCCTCACCGACGCCCTGGCGGAGGGACTGATGCGCACGGTGATCGACGCCTCCCATGTGCTGGTGCGGGAGCCGGACAACTACGCGGCCCGGGCTGAGGTGATGTGGGCGGGGAGCCTGTCCCACAACGGCCTCACCGGGTGCGGCACCGGCGGCGGGGACTGGTCCTGCCACAAGCTGGAGCACGAGCTGGGCGGGCTGTTCGACGTGGCTCACGGCGCGGGCCTGGCGGCTGTCTGGGGGAGCTGGGCCCGGTATGTCCTGGACGCCGACCCGGCCCGGTTCGCCCGGTTTGCGGAAAAGGTGCTGGGCGTGGAGCCGGGGGCCGACGATACCGAGACCGCCCTCCGGGGCGTGGCGGCCATGGAGGGGTACTACCGCTCCATCGGGATGCCCACCAGCCTCCGGGAGCTGGGGGTGGAGCCCACCGAGGCGCAGATCGAGGAGCTGGCGGAAAAGTGCGCTGTCACCGTCCACGGCCGGATGGGGGCGGTAAAAACGCTCCGGAAGGGGGATATGGCGGCCATCTATCGGGCCGCTCGATAAGAGAAGCAGGGCGGTGGTCCGGAAACGGACTGCCGCCCCTTTTGTGTTTTCTCTGGACACCGGCGGGGTTCCGTGATACCATAAATACAATCGAAATAAGGGGGCATTTGGATGCCGAAACAAGCTTTGTTGTGCTATGAACCGGTGGCGCAGCCCTGGGGTGCCGGACTGCGGAAAATCTGCGCTGTCCAGGGGCTGCGCTTTCGGGCGGTGGAGCGTGCCGACCTAAGCCGCACCGTGGGGGCGCTGGCGGAGGGCCGCAAGGCCCCGGAGGGAGCCGGGGAGCACCCGGCGCTGCCCGAGCCGGTGCTGGTCTTCTGCGGTGTGGGGAGCGCCCAGCTGGACCGGCTGCTCCAGGCACTGCGGAAGCTGGGCCTGCCCCGGACCTGCCTGAAAGCGGTGCTCACGGGAGAGAACGCCGGATGGACGTTTTCCCAGCTCTATGAGGAGCTGACCCGGGAGCGCTCCGCTCTGTCCCGGAAGGAATAAACATTTCCTGAATTTCCTTGTATTTCCCTTGCGGCGCAGGCCGAAATACGATACACTGATTCATCGAAAGGCGGAGGATCCATGGACTATGATCGGCTGCTCTCCCTGGCCACCGACCTGGGGTACGGCCTGCTGGAGAGCGGGGCGGAGATCTACCGGGTGGAGGAATCCATCCAGCGTCTTCTCCATGCTTATGGAGTGGTCCAGGCGGATCCCTTTGTCATTCCCAACTGTATCATCGTCAGCATGGTGACTCCGGAGGGGGAGCCCATGACCCGGGTGCGGCGGATGCCCTCCCACGGGACCGATGTGGATCTGCTGGAGCGCTACAACGACCTCTGCCGGGCTCTGTGCCGGGAGCCGGCGCCCCTGGCGGAGGCGGAGGAGCGGCTGCGCTGGATCGGCCGGCACCGGAGGGAATACGCCATGCCGGTGCTGATGGCCGCCTATGTGGTGGCCTCCGCCGCCTTTACCCTCTTTTTCGGCGGGACCCTGCGGGACGCCCTGTGCGGCGGCCTGTGCGGACTGGCCATCGGGGTTGCCCTCACCGCCATGACCTGGCTGAAAACCAACCTTTTCTTCAAATCCATGATCGGCGCAGCCATCTCCGCCCTGCTGGCGCTGGGCCTGACCCATGTCGGCCTGGGCCAGCACAGCGAGAAGATCATTATCGGCGCACTGATGGCGCTGGTGCCGGGGATCATCTTCACCAATGCCATCCGGGACGTGATGGCGGGGGATATGGTCGCGGGGATCAGCAAGATCGCCGACGCGCTGCTCACCGGGGTGTCGGTGGCCCTGGGGACCGCCTTTGCCCTGGGGATCACCCGTTTTCTGTGGGGGGTGTGAGAGGGATGGAGCTTGTCAAAACCTATCTGCTTCCAGTGCTCTTCGCCTTTGTGGCCAGCGGCGGGTTTGCCGTCATCTACAATATCCACGGCAGCGGCATCCTGATCTGCGCCTTCGGCGGGGCGCTGGGCTGGCTGGCCTATCTGGCCTCCGCCCCCATCCTGCAAAGCGAGATCAGCCAGTCCTTTGTGGCGGCTATCGTCATTTCCGCTTACTCCGAGTGGATGGCCCGGGTGCGCAAGTGCCCGGTCACCGGCTATCTTCTGGTGGCCTTCTTTCCGCTCGTCCCCGGCGGCGGGATCTACTACACCATGGAACACGCCATCAACGGGGAGATTTCCCTGTTCCTCTCCTCCTTTCTTCAGACGCTGGGGATCGCCGGCGCGCTGGCGGTGGGGGTGCTGCTGGTGTCCTCCGCGGTGCGGATGTGGGGGAACTATCATCATCGCCGGGCCCTGACCCGGAAGAGGGAGGAACGGCAGTGACCGGATACCGCTGGCTTTTATTTGACGCGGACAACACTCTGTTCGACTTTGACGCCGCCGAGGAGTTTGCCATCACCCGTACGCTTCTCCATTACGGACTTCCCGCCGACGAGGAGAGCAAGGGCCGTTACCGGGCGGTCAACGCCGCTTTGTGGGCGTCCTTCGACCGCGGGGAGATCGACCAGGAAAAGCTGGTGGTGGAACGCTTTGCCCGATTTCTGGAGGGAGAGGGGCGGCAGGGAGATCCAGCCGAGTGGAACCGGGCCTATCTGGACCGGCTGGCCGAGGGGAGCGTCCTGCTTCCGGGGGCGGAGGCCCTCTGCCGGGCGCTGGCGGAGCGGTATGACCTGGCGCTGGTGACCAACGGCGTGCCCTATGTTCAGCGGCGGCGGCTGGAGGCATCCCCGCTGGCCCCGTTGTTCGGCGAGCGGGTGTACATCTCCGGGGAGCTTGGCTGCCGCAAGCCGGAGCGGATCTATTTTGAAAAAGTTCTGGACGGGCTGGGCGCGGAACCCTGGGAGGCGCTGGTCATCGGAGACAGCCTCTCCAGCGACATCCAGGGCGCCGCCAATGCCGGACTGGACAGCATTTGGTACAATCCCCGGGGAAAGAGGAACATCCCCGGAACCGCCCGTCCGACCTATGAGGTCCCCGGGTTCGACCGGCTGGCCGAGCTGCTGGGGGTCTGATTTTTTGCCAAAACCGTAGAATGGGAGGGAGAGGATCCCTCTTGCACAGCTTTAAAGGAGGAATCGTTTTGTCCCAACGCGTGGAACAGAAACCCACCCGCAGCCGTCCGCCGCGCTGGCTGCTGGTGGTACTGGCAGCCTGCGTGGCACTGTTGCTGTTATTTGTTTTGACCCGGGGAGGGGGAGACGCCGGGCAGGCGGCGGAATCCGGGCCGGAGCCCACCGTGTCTGCCTTACCGGCGCCCACCCCGACCCCTGAGCCGACTCCAACGCCCGCTCCAACGCCGACCCCTGCCCCGGAGCCGGACTATACCCAGCCGGTCCCCTTAGGGGAGAAGGTGGAGATGGATTGGTTTGCCGACGCCGTGTTTATCGGAGACTCCCGCACCGACGGCTTTAAGCTGTACAGCGGCATCTCAGGGGGCGACTTCCTGGACTATACCGGGATCACCACATTTGATATCACCAAGGGGAAAAAAGTGATCCGGGACGGAAATGGAAAGATCTCCGTTCTGGATGCGCTGGGGCGGAAGCAGTACGGGAAGGTATACATCTCCCTGGGGGTCAATGAGCTGGGATATTTCAGCGCCGAGCGGTTCGCGTCCACCTACGGGCAGATCATCGACGCGGTGCGGGAGCTTCAGCCGGACGCCGTCGTGTACATCCAGTCCATTATTCCGGTGAATACCGCCAAGTGCAAGGCCAACGGCATTCCATACTACGTCACCAATGAGGGGATCACCGCCTACAATGCCGCCTTGGCGCAGCTGGCGGCGGAGAAGAAGGTTTACTTCCTCAATGTGTCCGAGGCTCTGGTGGACGAGACCGGGGAGGTCCCCCGGGAGGATTCTGCCGACGGCGTCCATTTTCAGAAGTCGGGCTACATCAAGTGGCTGGACTATCTCACCACCCATACCGGAGTACAAAATTGATAACAAAGGGGCGTTTTCGATGAAAAAAATACTTTCCGGCCTGCTGGCGGCGGTGCTTTGCCTCTCCCTGGCGGCCTGCGGCGGCAAGGAAGAGACTCCCTTTGACCCCGCCGCCGACGCCAAAACGCTGCTGGATTCCGGGGCCTTTACCGACGGGCTGGAGGAGATCGACCGGGACATCGCCTGCACTCTGTATGGGATCGATGAAACCACGGTGTCCGACTGCGCGGTGTACGGCTCCACCGGAGCCACCGCTGAGGAACTGGCCATCTTCACGTTCTCCAACCATGACGACGCCGGGACGGCTCTGACCGCCCTGCAAAACCGGGTGGCCGACCGGAAGGAGGCCCTGGCCAGCTATCAGCCTGACGAGGTGACCAAGCTGGAGGGGGCGGTCACCCAGGCCCGGGGGAACTCCGTCCTGCTGGTCATCGCCGCCGATTACACACCGGTAGAGACATTTTTAAAGGGCTGACAGGCCGCCCAAATACCTTCCGGAAATTGAGACAGACTGAAGGACGGCAGCCGCAAGCATTGCGGCCGCCGTCTTTTTGCCCGGGCGGGTGGATCAACACAGCAAAAAGGAAGGCTGCATCTTTTGTGAAACGATGCAGCCTTCCTTTTTTGGATAAGAGCGCTGGGGGGAACTTTCGTCCTGTGGTCAGCGCTGATATTCGAATTCCAGGTTGTAGAGACACACGATGTCTCCGTCCTGGATGCCCATTTCCTCCATGCGGGCGAAAAGCCCGGAGGCACGAAGCTGGCGGTCGAACCAACTCTTGGACTCGTAGTCGTTGAAGTTGACGTTGGCCATGAGCTGCCGCAGCCACGGTCCGTCCACCACCCAGGTGCCGTCCACCACCTCGATGGTGGGTGGAGCGGACAGATCCACCTCGGGGGGCCGCTCCACATAGGTAGGCTCGTACACCGTGATGGGCGGCAGGTCCCGCAGCCGCTCGGCGGCGGCGTACATCAGCTCCCGGGTGCCCTGGTGGGCGGCGGCGGAGAGCTCGAAGAAGGGGAGCCCCAGGGCTTCCACATGGGCCTTGAGGGCCTCCAGCCCCGTACGATCCTCCGTGATGTCCACCTTGTTGCCCGCCACCAGCATGGGGCGCTTGGCCAGCTCCGGGCTGTACTCGGCCAGTTCGGCGTTGATGGCCTCAAAGTCGGCCACCGGGTCCCGGCCCTCGCTGCCTGAGACGTCCACCACGTGGATGAGCAGCCGGCAGCGGTCGATGTGCCGCAGAAAGTCGTGGCCCAGGCCCGCGCCCTCGGCGGCCCCCTCGATGATGCCGGGGATGTCGGCCAGCACGAAGGAGACCCCCTCCTCCAGCGCCACCACGCCCAAGTTGGGGAAGAGGGTGGTGAAGTGGTAGTTGGCGATCTTGGGCTGGGCCCGGGTGACCACCGACAGAAGGGTGGATTTGCCCACGTTGGGGAAGCCCACCAGGCCCACGTCCGCCAGGAGCTTCAGCTCCAGTGTCACGTCCCGCTCCTGGCCGGGGAGGCCGGCCTTGGCAAAGTGGGGCACCTGACGGGTGGGGGTGGCAAAATGCTGGTTGCCCCAGCCGCCCTTTCCGCCCCGGGCCAGGACGAAGGTGTCCAGCCCCGCCATATCGCAGATGATCTCGCCGGTGGCGGTGTCCCGCACCACGGTGCCCCGGGGCACCCGGATGAAGAGGTCGCCGCCGTCCTTGCCGGAACAGCGTTTGGTCTGTCCGGGCATTCCGTTCTCCGCGGTGTACTTGCGCTTGTAGCGGAAGTCCATCAAGGTGGACATATGCTCGTCCACCCGGAGAATGATGTTGCCGCCCCGGCCGCCGTCGCCGCCGTCAGGGCCGCCTGCGGCCACATATTTTTCCCGGTGGAATGCCACCGCGCCGCCGCCGCCTGTGCCGGCCCGCACTGTGATGCGGGCCTTGTCGATAAATCCGTTGCTTGCCATGCGCTCGCCTCCTTTATTCAGCCTGTGTAATGGCAAAGACGCCCCGGACCGGTGTCCGGGGCGTCTCGTTACAGCAAATTACCGGGCGATCTCCGTGATGGAGACCTGCTTGCGGTCCTTGCCCAGACGGGAGAACTTCACCTGGCCGTCCCGCAGGGCGAACAGAGTGTCGTCGCTGCCCTTGCCCACGCCCTCGCCGGCGTGGATGTGGGTGCCGCGCTGCCGCACCAGAATATTGCCGGCCAGAACATACTGGCCGTCGCCCCGCTTCACGCCCAGACGCTGGGCATTGGAATCACGGCCGTTCCGGGTGGAGCCGCCGCCCTTTTTATGAGCGAAATACTGCAGTCCGATCTTCAGCATAGTCTTACACCTCCATAACGATAATATTCTCTGGATATTCCTCGTGCAGGCCAGTGAGATAAAGCATGAGAGCGGTCAGAAGGGTCTGACAGGTACTCTCGTTGGTCTGTCCCAGGCCGCCGGGGAGCTTGAGGGAGATGGAGGCCCTATCCGTACGCACCTTTACCGATGCTTCCAGCCCCAGCACGTCGTTGACGGCGCACTCGGTCAGCCGGACCGCGCTGGTAACCGCGGCACACAGGATGTCCTCTCCCGATTGGGCCGATCCGCTGTGTCCTTCCACAAGGAAGCTGACAATACGGTCGCCCTCCATATGAAACGTTGCGGTGATCATTACACAGAGATCTTGCCGATGGTCACCTTGGTATAGGGCTGACGATGGCCCTGCTTGCGGCGGTAGTTCTTCTTGGGCTTGTACTTGAAGACGATGACCTTCTTGCCCTTGCCGTTCTTCACGACGCTGGCCTCCACCTTGGCCCCCTCCACAACGGGAGCGCCGAAAGTGGCCTTGTCCTCGTCCAGGATCGCCAGGACCTTGTCAAAGGTCACGGTTTCACCGGCTTCGGTGGGAAGCTTCTCGATGAAGAGGGTATCGCCCTCGGCTACCTTGTACTGCTTGCCGCCGGTCTCAATAATCGCGTGCATGTGCTTTCAACTCCTTCAATACGGGCTCGCTGTCGGGGGTGGAGCGGCTTCGCTCACTTGTGACCCATTCAAAGCGGCTTTGATAGTATATCAGTGAAAAGCGGGAAAGTCAAGGGTTTGTCCCTGCTTTTGCAAATTTTTCGGGACAGATCGTAAGCTTTTCGCGCAGTTGGGGGTCAGAGCATCTTTTTTCGCTTAAAATAGACAATTTCCAGCACCACGATGAGCAGGGCCAGTCCGATGACCGCGCCCCGTAGCCGTACTCCCAGCGCAGCTCGGGCATGTTGGCAAAATTCATGCCGTACCACCCGGTGAGAAGGGTGAGGGGGAGAAAGAGGGTGGTGACCACGGTGAGAATGGTCATGATCTTGTTCTGGCGGGCGTCCAGCTGGGACTGATAGAGCTCCCGGAGCTGGAGGGCATATTCGCGCAGCAGATGCACATAGTTGTGGAGGCGGCCCGTCCGGCCGGTGAAGCGCTGCCAGCTGCCGGAGGAGGCACCGGAGGGCCTGACACTCCTCCGAGCCGAGGGTGTCTCCGATGTCGGAGAGCGGCTTGTAGTAGGCATGGAGCTCGGAGAGCTTTCGGCGGAAACCGATGAGGGTCTCCTGAAACCGGTCGGGCGTGCGGTGGAGCAGCTGTTCCTCCAGCGCATCCATTTTTTCCTCCAGGTGCTGAAGGTAGAGCACGTCCCCTTCCATCATGGATTCAAAAAGAAAGAGCAGCAACTGGCCGGGGGAGAGGGGCCCTGAATGGCGGGCGCGGGCCTTTTCCATGAGAGATTTCAGGCTTCCGCTGGCTTCAATGAGGGTGAGACAACCTTCCGCCAGATAGAAGCCGAAGGTGGCTAGCGGGATGTTCCCGGTGCTTTTCCGGGGCAGGCGGAGAATGCCCGGGACACAGTCCTGATAGAGCTCGGAGCGGCAGTAGCGGATGGAGCCCAGGCTGTGGAGCATCTCCCGGTGCCGGGGATAGGCCCCGGCGGAGCGGGCGGCCAGATCGGCGGCGTCTCCGCAGAAAAAATCCACGTTTTCAATGCCGTTGCGCCGGGCGGTCTCTTCCTTTGTAGACTCGGGTACGCACCGACTGAAAAACAGGTATTCCGAAGCGGTTCCCGTTCACGCACCGTCGATTTTCGGGCAAAAAAATTGGAGATTTTGTCAATTGTATCACGTATACATATGTGCTAATAATGGAATAAAATCTACCGTACAGGGGGAAAAGGGGTAATGATATGACGGAACTGCGCAGGGATGCGGATACCATCGTCAAAGCCGCCATCACGGCGGCGTTGCCGGATGCAGCGGTGAAAAAAGCCTTGGAAGGCCGCATGTTTGGGCCCGGCAAGGTGCGGCTTGTAGCCGTGGGCAAGGGCGCCTGGCAGATGGCCTTCACGGCCAGCGATATCCTGAAAGAACGTATCGAGGCGGGGGTGGTGGTGACGAAATATGGCCACAGCAAGGGGGCCATTTCCAATTTTGATATTTACGAGGCTGGCCATCCCGTGCCGGATCAAAACAGCTTTGACGCCACCGAGGCCGCCCTGGACCTCGTGCGGGATCTCACCGCTGACGATACTGTACTGTTTTTGCTGTCGGGCGGTGGATCGGCCCTGTTTGAAAAGCCTCTCGTCCCCGCTGCGGATCTGGAGGACCTCACCCGACAGCTGCTGGCCTGTGGTGCGGATATCGTGGAGATCAACACGCTGCGCAAGCGCCTTTCGGCCGTCAAGGGCGGGCGCTTCGCGCAGATCTGTGCCCCGGCCCATGTCGTGTCCATCGTGCTGTCGGATATACTGGGAGATCCGCTCGACATGATTGCGTCGGGCCCCGCTTACCCGGACAGCTCCACCTGTGCCCAAGCGCGGGCAATCGTGAAAAAATACGGCTTGCGGCTCACACCCATTATGGAGCAGTTGCTGGAGGAGGAGACGCCCAAGGCCCTTAATAATGTGGAGACACAGGTCACGGGCAGCGTACGCCAGCTGTGTACAGCAGCCAGCGCCGCCTGCCGTAAGCTCGGTTATGAGCCGGTGGTGCTCACGGACTGTCTCGCCTGCGAAGCACGGGAGGCAGGGGCCGTTTTGGGCAGCATTGCGCGATACCATGCTGACGCCGATCATTCGATGGCTTTCATTGCCGGCGGCGAAACAGTAGTGCATCTCACCGGCAAAGGCAAGGGCGGCCGAAATCAGGAACTGGCCCTGGCGGCTGCCCCGCTCATCGCAGGTATCTGCGGGGCTGCGGTGTTCTCGGTGGGTTCAGATGGAACAGACGGCCCGACCGCCGCCGCCGGGGGCTATGTGGACAGTATGACGCAGGCGGTGTTGGCGGATCAGGGGATTTCTGTGTTCGATGTGTTGGCGGAAAACGATGCCTACCATGCGCTGCAGAAATGCGGTGGGCTGATCGTCACAGGCCCAACGGGCACCAATGTGAATGATGTAGCGGTGTTACTGATACGACGCTGAGGCCCGCAGCCGGGCGCCACAATTAGAAAAAAGCCGTCCCACAGGGCATAAGCCGCCCGGTGGGACGGCTTTTTTGCGCTTGGAAAGGTCAGTGGGGCTACGGCCCGGGGCAAAATGGGCGCGTATCCTGCCCTGCATAGCCGGCACACGTCAAAAGCCAGTTCTCATATCGGCCGAGAACCGCGGGGTATGTTGTGAATTTCAATATTTTATTCACAAAAATCTTGTGAGAACTGACAAAAATGCGGGTTTAATTGTAAAAAAAGAGAAAACATATTGACTTTGTACGAAAAATGGGATACCTTAAACGTGTTGAAAGTATTATGTATACATGATACAAGAAGATGCCGTGCCGCGGTATCACTGCCCAAAGGAGGATCACGATGAAGACCATTCCCATTCCCTATTATACCTCCACATTGGATCTGCATGTAGATGAGGCAAACCTGAAAGCCGTAGTAACTGCCAAGATGCACGAGTACAAGGCAGACAAAAGCGAGGAGCAGCTAGTGCTGGACGCTTTGGAGCATCCCATCGGCACGCCGCGTCTGCGCGAGCTGGCAAAGGGGAAAAAGAAGGTGGTATTGGTAACCAGCGACCACACTCGTGCCGTGCCCAGTAAGATCACGCTGCCCATTCTGCTGGCCGAGATCCGGGCAGGCAACCCGGATGCGGAAATCACGATCCTGATTGCGACCGGCCTGCATAGGGCCACCACAGAGGAAGAGCAGCGCCTCATGTTCGGTGATGTCATTGTAGACAATGAAAAGATTGCCATCAACAATGCGTTCGACCCCAGCCAGTTCGTACATATGTGCACACTGCCCTCGGGGGCGGATTTCAATGTTAACCGGCTGGCAACTGAATGTGATCTTCTGGTGACAGAAGGCTTTATCGAGCCGCACTTCTTCGCAGGCTTTTCGGGCGGACGCAAAAGCATCCTGCCAGGGATCTGTTCCCAGGAGACGGTGAACGAGAACCACAGCTACAAGGCCATTGCCAGCCCGTATTCCAACACGGGCATCCTGGAGCACAACCCGATTCACGAGGATATGCTGTATGCGGCGCGCAAGGTGAACGTGCAGTTCATCTTCAATGTGGCGCTGGACGGCAAGAAAAAGATTATTGCCGCTTGGGCGGGTGATTTGGAGCAGGCCCACGCCGAAGGCGTGGCGTTCATCCGTAAATGGTCGCAGTGCCCTAGCGTCACGGGGGACATCGTAGTTACCAGCAACGGGGGCTATCCGCTGGATCAGAACCTTTACCAAAGCCCCAAGGCTGTAGCTACTGCAGAGGCCTGCGCCGGAGAGAACGGTGTGATCATCATGTGCTGCAGCTGTGCCGATGGTATGGGTGGAACACATTTTGAAAAGCTCATCACGATGGGCAGTGTGGACGAGATTGACAGCTATCTGTCCAAGATCCCTCCCAAGGAGACAATCCCTGAACAGTGGTGTCCGCAGATCTATGCCCGCATCCTGAAAAAGCATCCGGTAATCCTGGTTACCACATATCTTAACCATGATGAGGTGCGCAGGGCAAACATGATCCCGGCCTCCACGCCCGACGAGGCACTGCAGATCGCCTACAGCATGAAGGGGCGCGACGCCAGCGTGGTGGTTATCCCAGACGGCGTGAGCGTGCTGGCCGTAAAAGAGTAAATATCCGCCGCAATAAAAAGGAGTGGAACCTTATGGAACTGAAACTGGCCCTGAAAGTACACGACAAAGACAATGTGGCCACCATTTTTGCCAACGGCATCACCGACGGCATGGAGGTGGAGATCCGCGACAAAAAGGGCGGCGCCGAGACCGTTACGGTCAAGGGCGATGTGCCCTATGGGCACAAGATCGCGGTGTGCAGCATCAAAAAAGGCGAGCAGATCACCAAGTACGGCGAGGAGATCGGTATCGCAAGCAAAGATATCGCCAAGGGCGAATATGTGCATGTGCACAACCTCGACAGCATGCGCGGTCGCGGCGATCTGGAAGGATAAGGAGGATAAAACACAATGGAGTTTATGGGATATGTGAGGCCCGACGGAAAGGTCGGCGCACGCAATTATGTCGCGGTGATTCCCAGTGTCACCTGTGCCAACGACGTGGCCCAGGCCATCTGCCGCCAGGTGCAGGGCACAATCACGTATCTGCACCATCAGGGTTGCTGCCAGATGCCTCCCGACCTTGAGCGAGTGACCGACACGCTCATCAGCCTGGGCCACAGCCCCAATGTAGCGGCCATCCTCATCGTTAGCCTGGGCTGCGAGGGTACCGACCACGAGCGGATGTACCAGGAGCTGATCGCCACCGGAAAACATGTGGAGATCATCCATATCCAGGAGCTGGGCGGCGTGAGCAAGGCCATCCAGTTGGGTACTGATATCGCCCGCAGGCTGGTAGTCGAGGTTTCCGGCCTGCAGCGCCAGAGCGTGGATGTGTCCAATATCGTGATGGCTATCAAGTGCGGCGCATCCGATACGACGAGCGGCATGGCGTCCAACTGCGTGATCGGCTATGTGGCCGACAAGCTGGTGGATCTGGGCGCGACCGTGATCTTCGGCGAGACCACCGAGTTTTTGGGCGGCGAGCATCTTCTGGCGCGCCGCGCCGTAAATAAGGAGGTAGGCGACAAGATCTTCGCAATTGTCAACGCCATGGAGGCCCGCGCCAAGAGCATCGGCTGCGACATGCGTAAGGGACAGCCCACTCCGGGCAATATCGCCGGGGGCCTGTCCAGCATCGAGGAAAAAAGCCTGGGGGCCATTGTCAAAAGCGGCACTCGCCCCATCCAGGGCGTACTGGAATATCCTGAGCACGTCACCACGCAGAAAGGCCTGTGGATCAAGGATACCCCGGGCCGCGAACCCGAAATTCTCACCGGTATGGCTGCCACAGGCGCCCAGTTCATGATGTTTTCCACTGGGCGGGGCGCGCCGCAGGGCTTCCCCAGCATGCCGGTCATTAAGATTTGCGGGAACCCCAACACCTACGAGCACATGGAGAACGATATGGATCTCAACGCCGGCCTAATCATTACCGGCGAAAAGACCATTGAGCAGGTTGGTGAGGAGGCCTTTACCAAGATGCTGCGCGTGCTCAGCGGCGAGATGACCAAAAACGAGGCTATTCAGTACTTCAGCGCAATCGACATCCATTGTCTGGGCCCTGTGATCTGATACCCATGCGTCGTTTCAGCCCCGCTGTGCAGGGGCTTTAAGCGAAAGCTTCTACACATTCCGCCTGCCCAATCTTGCTTTGAGAAGGAGAGAATCTTATGAATCCAGTATTAGCAATGCTGATCGGTGTTGTCGTAATGATGCTTTTGATCATCTGTACGAGAATGCACGCGTTCCCTTCCCTGATCATCTCTGCGATCTTGATTGCGGTCTTATCGGGCAATTATCTGCTGGCAGGCACCGGCAATGAAGGCGGCAATTTGCTGAGTGTTGCCATCAGCACCGTCACATCCGGCTTCGGCAGCACCATGGCCAGCATCGGCATCGTGATCGGCTTCGGTTGCATCATGGGCATCTTTCTGGAGAAGAGCGGTGCCGCCAAGCGCATGGCAATCACCATCCTAAAGTTGGTGGGCGTCAAGCGGGCCGACGTTGTTCTGGGCCTCACGGGTTTTGTGGTGTCCATCCCTGTTTTCTGCGATTCCGGCTTTGTTATTCTGTCCTCACTGGCCAAGGAGTTCTCCCGCCTGACCAAAAAATCCATGGTCGGCTTAGGCGGCATCTTGGGCATGGGCCTGTATCTCACGCACTTCATGGTCCCTCCCACGCCCGGCCCTCTGGCTGTGGTCAGTACATTTCAAAACGAGGGCATCATCATTGATCTGGGCCTGTTTATCATCGCAGGCCTGCTGATCTCCATCCCTCTGTTTATCTTCTCGGTGTTCCTGTTCCGCTGGTTCGGCAAAAAATACCCCAACTTGGTGGTCCCCTATGAAATCGACCGCACCAAATACACCGCAGCACAGTTGGCTGTTCTGGATAAAATTGACGCTAAGATCAAATCCGGCAAGGAACTGGAAAATACAGATTTCACCGAGCTGCTCAGCACCGAAAAGTTACCCAGCGCCGGCCTGTCCTTTACGATCCTGCTCTTGCCTGTGTTTCTGATCCTCGCCAACACACTCGTCAGCCAAACTGCCCTCAAGGGTGTTTTGATTGGCCAGATCATCACCTTCCTGGGAAATCCCGTCATCGCACTGTTCATCTCGCTGTGCCTAGGCGCCTTCCTGCTGGCAAAAGATCTGGATAACAAGATGGTCGTGGACATGATGAACGATGCGCTGAAAGACGCCGGCCCCATTGTGATGATCACCGCCGCAGGTGGTGCGCTGGGTTCTGTCGTCAAGGCCACCGGTGCCGCCGGCATGATGGCGGGCGCCATCGTTGCCGTGGGCATCCCTGGGATCCTGGTCCCGCTCCTGATCGGTACCATCATGCGTTTTCCCCAGGGTTCCGGCACAACGGCCATGATCACCGGCTCCGCCATCATCGCCCCGATGCTGGCCACGCTGGGCATCAACCCCTATCTGGCGGGCTTGGGCGTGTGCCTCACGTCCATGTGCCCCTCGTTCCTCAACGACAGCTACTTCCATGTGGTGACGAACTTCAGCGGTATGGATATCAGGACCAGCCTGAAAACCTGGACGATTGGTTCCATCCTGGTGCCGGTGTTCGGCTCGGTCATCATCTGCATCCTGAGCATCTTCATTCATTAAACTGTCCGCAGTCTGCAATGTGCGGTGGCAGGGAATGTGTAGCCGCTCCACAAAAAAAGGCCCCCGGTGAAAACCGGGGGCCTGACGCGTTTCAGCGCGGTTCGGTGGGCGGCTCGGGCAGAGGGGCGTCCGGCCCCTGCGCGGAAAGCTGCGCCAGATGCTCGATGATCTTTTCGCGCGCCAATTGCAGATGCTGCCGGTTAATGGCCTGCGCCTCCTGCGTGCTGTCTGTGAGCAGGCAGTGGATCATGCCGCGGTGCTCATCGACGGATTCGTCAAAGCGCTTCTTGCTGGTGAGAGAATAGATGCGGAACTGCTGGTTCATGGAATGCACCCTATCGTACATGGAGCGCAGCAGGCTGTTGCCGCTGAGCTCCACCAGCAGGCTGTGCAGCCGGGCGTCCTCGTCGATGTAGCGTCGCAGGTCGTTTTGGGCGTGGGCGCGCTCCAGCTCGGCCAGGCAGGCCATCAGCTGTTCCATGCCCGCGGTGGACAGGTTGTCCCGCAGGCGGCCGATGGCGTAGTTTTCAAGTAGCACCCGCAGATCGAACACCTCCTCGATATCCCGGGAGGTGAACTCCTTTACAAATACGCCCTTGTTGGGAATCTCCACCACAAGGCCATCCGCCGCCAGCTGGCGCAGTGCCTCGCGCACCGGGCTGCGGCTGACAGACAGCTGTGTGGCTACCTCATTTTCCTGCAGCCACTGGCCGGGCCGGTATTTTCCATTGCAGATATCCTCCTTGAGAATCTGGTATACCTGGTTGCGGATGGTGCTAACTGAACGATGCTGCATGGTGTTTTCTCCCCCCCCGTTTTTGCCTGATTGGGACACATGAGCGCTAACGCATACCATTTTTTATTTTAACACAAAAATTGTTGCGATGCCAGTGCGGCAGACCGAAAGCTTCCTTTTTTGCCCCTGGTTTTTCTAATTTTGAGAATCTTCTTTTTTGCCTTCATGTCAAGGCAAATTGGCACCACGCCCCGTCCGGGCGCTTTTGCCACAGCGAGTACAGACAACTATCTCCCCTCTGCCCGAAAGCTCACTTCCGGCCCTGCGAAGCGCATCCCGTAGATTCTGGCGGGATCATCCTGGTAGGATGGCGGGGGATCACAGGCTCAAACGCCCCGCAGGGCTTCCCGGCGGTTCTCAGGGAACTGATCCAGAAGCGCAGGAGGGAAAAAGACCTCCAGTTCCCTGGCGGGAGCCGGGGCAAAGCCCTCCGTTGCTTCCGGATGGCAGTCGGCATAGGGCAGGCACATAGGGCTTTATATCAAAAGTGGGCGTCCCGTCCATCAGGGCGGCGCCGGATACGCGGAGCACCGGCCCCTCCGGCGTGTCAAGGTCCACCCCCTCCAGCCGGACGCAGGACAGCCCCAACGGATTGGGCCGAAACGGGGACTGCGTGGCAAACACTCCGATGCGGGTATTCCCTCCCAGCCGCGGCGGCCGTACAGTAGGCGACCAGCTCTTTCTCACCGCGGCAGAGAATTCCCAGATCAGCCACAGGTGTGAAAAGCCCGCAATCCCCCGCGGTGCGTCAGGGTTCCGGAACTCCGGTTCAAACACGATCGTACTATGCAGCGCTGACACCGGCCCGCTTTGGCGTGGAATTCCAAATTTGCCGGGAAAATCGCTCCACATTCGGGCCGCTTCCCGAACGGTCCTTTCTTCCCCCATGCGCCCAGTTCCTTTTCCGAAACCTCAGATCACAACAGGTGCGTTGCAAAATGGGCCTGTAAAAAGGACAGACGGGGTAAGCCTGGAAGGGTTGCCCCGTCTGTCTTTTTGCGTTAAGGTCAATTTATGAAGAAAAACCAAAAGCAAAATCAGTGTACCGTATATGAGAGCCACGGTCAACTGGTAATTACACCGAATTACAAAAAATATTGTAGGGCCGAAGTAGAATCTAAATACAAGCAAACTGCACGAATTTTGCCTATTAATCCTTTACTGCCGCAATAACATCCTCAATGCGGATATCGCGTTCTCTGGCAATACGCGTCAGATCTTCGTACTCATATTTTGACCGGGTCACACCATACCCAGAAGAATCTTTGCGGCGAACGATTCCGTAGGGAGTTTCTTTTGCTGTCACATTGCGGTCAAGCACGTAACGATGCATTTTTGCTTCCCGCACACCGATTGTCGTTGTGTATTTAAAAATCAAAGAAACGGTTTTTTCTTTGTCTTGTTCTTGGCACAACACACAGATCATCGTGCCGGGACGGGATTTTTTCATGCCGGCAGGAATGGTGTAGACCTCCAGTGCGCCGCCGTCAAACAGACGCTCCATAGCATAGCCGACCTGCTCGGCAGTCATATCGTCTACGTTGCAGGAGAGTTCCAGTACGACATCTGTCTTATCTTCCGTATCCCCAAACAGGGCACGGACACAGTTTGCCGCCTCAAAATCCTTTTTGCCCATACCGTAACCAATTCCGCGGGTCTTCATGATCGGCATATCACCAAAGCGGGTCGCGAAATACTTGAGCAGCGCGGCACCGGTGGGTGTGCAGAGTTCGCCCTTGATCCGGCCTGTGTAAATGGGCACATCTTTGAGGATGCGGGCGGTGGCAGGGGCAGGGACCGGCAGGACACCGTGGGCACACCAGACCTGGCCGCTGCCCACATGGATCGGGGATACGACTACCTCGTCAGGCGAAAGTTTTTCCATCAGCATACAGACCGCTGTAATATCGGCGATCGCATCCATCGTGCCGACTTCATGAAAATGGATCTCAGAGACCGGAACACCATGTACATAGCTTTCCGCTTCCGCGATCAGTCCATAAACTGCCATCACATCCTGCTTCACTTTTTCTGAAACAGGGAGATGATCCCGGACGATGTGCTCGATATCATGCAGACCGCTGTGGTGGTGTCCGTGGCTGTGACGATCCTCGTGATCATGAGGGTGCTCATGGTCATGGTGGTACTCGCAGCTCTTCTCTTCTTCACCATTCACCGTTACAGAAATATGAGTGCCCATGATACCACACTTGACCGCCGACTCTTTTTTTACATGGACACCGGACAAGCCCAGCGCATTCACTTCATGGATAAATGCATCGGGGTCGGGGAGCAATTCAAGCAGCGCAGCAGTGAGCATATCTCCCGCAGCACCCATTCCACAATCCAAATATAGCGTTTTCATGGCTCAAACCTCCTTTTTTACATCCATGTGGTTAATCATGCTGGCAAGATATCCAGCACCGAAGCCATTGTCAATATTCACCACAGATACTCCGCTGGCGCAGGAATTGAGCATGGACAACAAGGCAGACAGGCCGTTAAAGGAAGCACCATAACCAACACTGGTCGGCACAGCAATGACCGGACAATCTGCAAGGCCTCCAATCACGCTGGCAAGTGCACCTTCCATTCCCGCAATAGCAACAATCACGCTGGCGCTCATGATATCGTCCAAGTGTGCAAGAGTTCGGTGCAGCCCCGCAACCCCAACGTCGTATAGACGAACCACTTCATTTCCAAGGACCTGTGCGGTCAGCACAGCCTCTTCCGCCACTGGGATATCGCTGGTCCCGCCGGTGGCCACTACAATCTTACCCAATCCATCGGCACTTGGCAGCTTGCCAACGATGCCCACCCGTGCATCTTTATGATAATCCAACTCATGGTGCTTACCAACAACAGCAGCGGTTTCTTCAGACATGCGGGTAATCAGAATGGTTTCCTGTCCATTCGCTTTCATGACATCCAGAATCCCGATAATCTGCTCCGGCGTTTTTCCGGCACCGTAAATCACCTCCGCCACGCCCTGCCGGATTTTTCGGTGCAGGTCTACTTTGGCAAAGCCAATATCTTCAAAAGGTTCTGTCTTGATTCTCAACAGTGCATCATCCACAGACAACTCTCTGGAATGTACTGCTTCTAAAATTTGTTTAATCTCGTTATTCACCGCGCACCTCCAGATCCAGTAAAACTGCGCTGTAATATTTTTTCAATTCCCCCAAAAATTCCTTCCGCTTGTTAAGCAAAAAAGGAAGCTGACGCTCTGGAAGTTGAATCCTTGCAGCACTGCCCATCATTCTCACCCGAAAGTCGGTAAAACCAGCGGAGAACAAATAATCTTCTGCCCGCTCAGTTCTCTGAAGCTTTTCCTTGGTGATCTCTTCTCCGGTTGGGATTCTGGTGGCAAGGCAAGCATAGGCGGGTTTGTCCCAAGTAAAGAGGCCTGCCTCCTTAGAAAGACGCCGTACCTCTGTCTTTGTGAGTCCACACTCCCGCAAGGGGGAGCGTACCGTCAATTCCCGCAGTGCCAGCATACCGGGACGGTCACCTGCATCATCGGACGCATTGGTTCCATCTATCAGGACAGAGATCCCATCTTCTGACGCTGCGTTGATAATAGCCTTAAAAATAGAATATTTGCAGTAATAGCAGCGCTCTGCGGTATTGGCTGCGATCTGCGGGCAGTCCAAGACATCTACATCCAGCACTTTCATGTCCACACCCAGTTCTGCCGCAAGCCGCATCGCGTCCTCTAGTTCGAACCGAGGTTGAAACGCAGACTTGACATAGTAGGCATGGACCTGTGCCCCGCAGTTGAGCGCGGCATAAAGCAGATATGCAGAATCTACGCCGCCGGAGAACGCAAGGGCTACTTTTGGGTGCTTTTGAAAAAATTCATAGAGCGTCACAATAAATACCTTCTTTGGAGAAACTTGTGCTTTTTGGCATATTACCGACATTATACAAAAGCAAGAAGTGATTGTCACCGTGTATTTGAAAGAAAAGGAAACGGTGTCCCATACAGAAACTGGAAACCGCAGGGCCTATATCCAATACGGAATACAGGCCCTGCGTATCGAATGGCTCCATCATGTGTTTTGCCCAGACCCTGCGCAGAGTCAGGATTCTCACCGAAGAGTCAATCATACGTTGAACCGATCATATCTCTGATAGCAGTCTATGCAGAGCTTTTTGCCGCCGGAGAGACGGATCCAGTTTGAGCCCGTAGTTTCACCGCAGCATTCACAAGCATAAGAATCAAACAGCCGTGCACGCTCAGGGACTTCGATTTTCGTTTCTTTGACTGTAAACAGATCTTCCTGCTTGCATGCGTGATAATAGTGAAAGGACTCTTCTCTGGTCAACTCTCCAAGGGGCTTGTTCAGGACCAAACGAACAGATTTTCCGGTCTTACGGTTGTAGAAAGAAAATGCCTGCTTGCCCGTCATATGGAAGAGCAGGTTCCCCTTGCCTACACTGCACCCCAGCAATACCTGGATCGCATCCACACCACAGGCATCATTCTCTGTGATACAGACCACCTGCTCATCATTAGAAAAGGTCAATTCCAACAGGTCAATGGCGTATAGAGCCGCACGATATCCAATCGTCAGGCCGGGGCACTCATGTCCATGAAATGCAACGCATTTTTCCCAAAGCGCTCTCTTATCCATGGTTGATTCTCCTTTTTATTTGATAATTGCAAATTTTTTATTATCATGGATGACCAAGGAAGCATTAATCCCATAGACATCCCGAAGCGCCTTTTCCGTTACAACAGACCCATCGCCGTAATCGTACACACTACCATCTTTTATAAAAAGGAAACGGTTGCAGTAGCGCAGAGCCAAATTCAGGTCATGGATGACCACCAGCACGGAGATACCCTGTTCCAGCGCCATCTGACGGACCAGCTTCATCATCTCGTACTGGTTTCTAGGATCCAGATTGCTGGTGGGCTCGTCCAGAAGCAGCAGCTTAGGCTGCTGTACAAAGGCGCGGGCCAGCATGACCTTTTGCACTTCGCCCCCGCTGAGTTCATTGATGTTGCGAAGTTTGAAATCTGTCATGCCAATGCGTTCCATCATTTCATCACAAAGAGCATAGTCAGCGCAGTTCATGCTCCATGTCATATAGGGCTTTCGGCCCAGCAGAATAGCGTCATAAACCGTTGTTTGGCTCAACTCGTTTTTTTGCGCCACATAGGCAACGTTTCTGGCCAACTCCAGACGGCTCATTTCAAAAATGCTTTTACCATTGATCAAAACCGACCCGTCGTCAGGCTTTCGGATGCTGTTCATACAAGTGATAAGAGTGGATTTCCCCACGCCGTTGTTACCGAGGATTCCGACACAGTCACCGGGTTCTGCTGAAAAAGAAATGCCTTTTAAGATGGAATGCTTTCCGTAGGAAAAAGTAATGTCTTTTACTTCGACCATTTGATGCCCTCCCTTTTGAAAATCATGTAGAGGAACATGGGGGCACCCAGGAAGGATGTAAGGGCACCGATGGGCAGAATGCTTGGTGCAACGATCATACGGGAGACCAACTCTGAAAGGACCAGGACGATTGCTCCCATCAATGCCGAGGCAGGAATCAGAAAACGGTAATCATTTCCCACGAATTTCCGCACCATATGAGGAGAAATCAAACCAATGAAGCTGATACAGCCCACAAAGGCAGTGGAAACTGCAGCCATCAGGGAACACAAGGTCATGCTGATCAAAATAAGCCGATCGACGGCAACACCCAAACTCTTGGCGGTGTCAGCGCCGCTTTCCATTGCATTGAAATTCCAGCGGTTGGCGAGGAAGTACAGCAGAGCAATGACTGTAACAGCAAAAATCGAAGCAATTTCCTGCCAGTTTGCGCGGCCCAAGTCACCGAAGGTCCAATAGACGACGGAGGCTACCTTCACATCATCAGCAAAGTACTGTACAATAGTGGTACCGCCGCTGAACAGGGAACTGAGAGCCACGCCGGCCAGGACCATGGTAGCCGGAGAAACTCTGGCAATTCTCGACAGACCAAGGATTATCACCGTTGTCAGAAAGCCGCCAATAAAAGCGCACAATGTTACCAGATAAGGGTTGGTGATGGAAACGGCAGCCGCTGCGGAAGTGCTGGCATTAACTTGAGCACCGGCATCTAGACAGACGATGGCAAATGCTGCACCAAAGGAGGCACCTTGGGAAACGCCAAGGGTAGAGGCGGAGGCCAGCGGATTGCGCAGCACATTCTGCATGATACAGCCGGCCAAGGCCAATGCGATACCCACCATGATGCCGGTAACAATTCGGGGCATACGTATGTTCCAGATGATCGCACTGGTCTGCGCGGTTCCTTTCCCCAGCAATGCGGTCACAATCTCAGAAATCGTCAGGCCTGATGATCCGACAGAGATAGAGACTACAACACAGGTGCAAAGAATAGCTACCAGGACAAACAACACCAGCCATTTGCGCCGGATATAGCGCCGATATGAATTCTTCAGTGCGGTTTGGGTTTTCTGCATATATTTACTCACCTAGTGTCAGTTTTCCGTAGTACAGACCATCTGCTTCCATGTCATCAAAGAAAGACGTGCCCAGGAACTCATTCATGATCTCGGTGCTCTTAGCCTCCAGATCAATATCTGCAAATTGATCTGGATACAGCACCTTGCCAGCGTGGTAGGCATTCATGATGCAGTAGGTGATATTGGTGGAGTAATTATTGAAAGAGGGCATGGTGTATACTTCACCGTTCTGAACAGCACTCAGGGAATGGAAAAAATCAGGGTTGGATTTGTACTCATCATTGACCAAATTCATGTTTCCAGGATCGAGGAAAATAACATCGGGATCCCAGACGAGGACCCTCTCCAGATCGACTTCGAAAGCGGCTTTTTCGCCAGTCTCATCAGCAACGTTCTTGGCGTCAATGGCCAGGAAGGGGCCGAAATTGGCATAGGTGCCGGCAAAACCGTGACCGCCAGAGAAAGTAACAGCGCCGGTATAAACCGTGGGCTTGTCCTCATCCGCAACGGTAGAGGACCGCTCCTTCAGGTCAGCCTTGCATTCGTCGATGTAGCTCAGAAGTTCCTCACAACGCTCCTCAGTGCCGGTCAGCTCAGCGGTCAGGCGCAATGCTGCATACCAGTTTTCGTCAATAAAGTTGGCGCTTGGGCAACGAATGCTGACCACGGGAACACCAGTCTCGTTCTGCAGCTGTTCGGCAGCCTCCTGTACGAAACAGGTCAGGATCACGTCGGGATGAACCTTTAAAATCTCTTCAGGATAAGCGGTGTAGGCAGTGCCACCGCCCTTGCCGATAACATGCATATCCTTGAAGATATCATAATAGGCATGAGCATAATCCCGCTTGGTCGATGTCTCATAACCCTTGTCGGTTTCCTCCACACCTACTATCATGCCGGTAGCCTGCAGGTAAGAAACCATACGCAGGGCATTGCTGCCATTACAGATGATTGTATTGATCTTGGCAGGAATCTCGACTTCACGCCCCAGCATATCGGTGATGATACGGGTCTCCGACTGCTCAGCATTGCCGGCATCCGGGGTCTGAGTCGGGGTGTTGCTTTGATCTGCGCCGCTCTGATCGTTTTTGGTGCTGTTGGAGTTGCCGCAGGCCACAAGGCTAAATACCATTGTCAGTGCCAGCAGCAGTGGCAGAAACTTTTTCATGATAATTTCAAATCCTTTCTCATCGTATCCATCTACAATATTGTAAAAAACAATAAAAAGGCATATGGCTTCCCTTCAGAGAAGTCATATGCCTTATAGCATACATTTCAGCAGCTAATCAGATGTGCCGGAAACCAGGAGACTTCAGCCTCCCCAATTTGCTTCGTGCAAATTGTTTTATACAGTATACATGGCATTTTGCCTTTTGTCAAGATTCTACATATAAGAATCTGCCGTAATCATTGCCTTTTGTAAAATTCGATATATTGGGGGAGATTTTAGAGATTATATGAAACTTAATTGGACGACAATATGGGATTTAGCTGGACACATTGTATCTATGATATCTCTATATCTTGAAGAAAATTACCTATCAAAAGCCGCCGCCTAAAAGTGGCGTCTTTTGATAGCGTTATTATTTTAGCAAATCAATCGCAGCTCCCTTTTTCGAGGAACACGGCGGCACTTTGGCATTTTTCTTCTTTGACAGATTATAGTTCTGCCCTACATCCAGCCCGCACTTCCGTTTGACTCGGGAGATATACCGTCTGAACACCGTCAAACCATGCTTTTTCAGCATATGCGCTTTGATCTTGCCATAGGTGGCTTTGTGCTCAGCTACGATCAAATCCAGTTCGTCCAGATTCAACTATGCGTCGATGGGCTGCTTGGGATTGCGTTTGGACAAAAGGGCCACCGTCTCCACATGGGCCGTTCTGGGGAAAAGATCCACGGCGGCGGCCTTTTGGACGAGATATCCCAGCTGTGCAAAGCGCTTGACGTCCCGGGCCAGGGTGGCGGGGTCGCAGGAGACGTAGACCACCCGCCGGGGGGCCATCTCGGCGATGGATTCCACCACCTGGGGGGCCAGGCCCTTTCGGGGCGGGTCCACCGTCACCACGTCGGGGCGGGTGCCTTCGGCGGCGAAGCGGGCGGCCAGATCGGCGGCGTCTCCGCAGAAAAATTCTGCGTTTTCAATGCCGTTGCGCCGGGCGTTCTCCCGGGCGTCATCGATGGCCTGGGGCACCACCTCCGCTCCGAGCACACGCCCCGCCCGGCGGGCCAGACAGAGCGTGATGGTGCCGATGCCGCAGTAGAGGTCCAGCACGGTCTCCGTCCCTGCGAGGGCGGCGTAGTCCAGGGCCAGGCCGTAAAGGACCTCGGCCTGGTCGGCATTCACCTGATAAAAGGAGGGCACTGACAGCCGGAAGGAGAGGCCGCAGAGGGTGTCCATAAGGAAGTCGTCCCCCCAGAGGGTGCGGTAGGAGTCTCCCAGGATGACGTTGCCCCGCTTCTCGTTTACCCCCAGCACGATCCCCCGCAGACCGGGTTCCGCGGCGCGGAGCGCCGCCGCCAGCTCGGCCTCCCGGGGGAGGGCTTTTCCGTTGACCAGCAGACAGCACAGGCTCTCCCCGGCGCGATTGGTGCGGACATAGAGGTGGCGGAGCAGGCCGGTCCCGGTCCGCTCGTCATAGGCGGGGATGCTGTTGGCCGCCATAAAGTCCTTGACCGCCTGCCGGATGCGGGCGGCGCTCTCGGGCTGGAGCAGGCAGTCGGAGACGTCGGTGACCGAGTGTGTGCCGGAGGCGTAGAAGCCGATGGCGGTTTGGGAGACGGGGAACTGGACCTTATTTCGGTAACGCGCGGTCTCCTTTGCTCCATAGATCTCTGAGACGGGAACCTCACAGCCGCCGATGCGACGGAGGCAGTCATCAACCTTCTGCCGCTTGAAAGCCAGCTCCTCGGCATAGGTCATGTGCCGGAGGGCGCAGCCGCCGCAGTGGGAGTCCCAGGGGCAGTCGGACGCAAGCCGGGCGGGGGAGGGGGTGAGGATCCGTTCGGCATGGCCCCAGGCGGCGGATCTGCCCACCTTGTCCAGGCGGACCGCGCAGGACTCCCCCCGCAGAGCGCCGGTGACGAAGCAGGCCATCCCGTCGGGCAGGCGGGCAACCCCCTCGCCGGAGGCACCGTAGCCGTCAATGGTGAGCGGGACGGGGTTTGCGGGGGGCGTTTTTTTGGTTACTCCCATGGGCGCATGATCTCCTTTAATTCTGGATAGGGAATGGCAAACGTGGGGGACCCCGCCGCGTGTGGAAGGTCACCCTCCGGAAAGTAGCACACCAGGCTGTCCTCGGTGAGATAGAAGTGCTCGGGATCATAGGCGTTTCGGAGCAGATCGGCATCCAGCACCGTTCCGGCGTAGGCGCCCAGCTCATTGAGGGACAGGACCCGCTCCAGCACGGCGCTCCGGGCCTCTTCTGCCGGGCAGGAGAAAAGGTCGGCGAAGGAGAGGCGGGCACCGGTGGTCAGGTCAAAGGTGTCCCCGATGGGGTAGAGGACGGGGGACGGGCCGCCGGAGTTGCTGTAATGGCTGCGCAGGAAGCTGACCCGGGCGGCGGTCTCCAGCGTCAGCTCGTAGGATTCGGTGTCCACATATTCATAGAAGGGATACCCGGCGGCCTGGGCGGTCTTGTAGTCGTCCACCGCCCAGCCGGACACCTCGGCGGCCGAAGCGGCCAGGTCGGACAGGGCCCCGGCATAAAAGGTGTTGATCGCCTCGTAGGCGGGGTCGCCCGCGGCATTCTTGATCTCGGGCAAGCGATATTCGGGGGAAAAGACGGGGGCCTCCCGGCCCTCGGCCACATAGGCGGTCATGTAGACCTGCTCTCCCCACTCGGGCGCGGTGCGGGCGGTGGCGGCAGGGGGCGTGGGTTCGGCCGAAGGAATGGGGGAGACGGGAGCGGAGGAAGTGTGTTCCGCCACGGTGGAGCATCCGGAAAGCAGAAGGCACAGGGCCAGAGAAAGCAAAAATTTACGAGTCATAAGGGCCTCCTTTCTGAAGTGGGAAGAATTTCTTTTCCCAGTTTACCACGCAAACGGTCCAGGGTAAAGAAATTTTGGGAACTTCCGCTTGCGAGGGATCATGAACCTGCTATAATAAGAAGAAAGAAAAAGGAGGGTCCGGCAATGGGAGAGAAGCGAGAAAAGCTGCTTCGGCGGCTCTGGGAAGCACAGGACGAGGCATATGACCTGATGTGCGAGTATGATTCCCTGCCCCACCACTACGGAGACAACATTCTGTATCAGGCGGAGGGTCATATTATTGACCTCATCGCGGTCTACCCGGGCATCACCATTACCGACCTGGGAAACATTCTGAAAAAGACGGCCAGCGCCTGTTCGCAGATCGTGCGCAAGCTGAAGGAAAAGGGGTGGGTGGAGCAGACCCGGAACCGGAACAACAACCGGCAGTACAACCTGAAGCTCACAGAAGGCGGAATGCGGGTCTATGAAGATCACCAGAAGTTTAACCGGGAGTGCCAGAAGGAGACCTTCCTGCTGCTGAAGAATTTTACGGACGAGGAGCTGGAGCACCACATCCGGGTGCAGGAAAGAGTCAACGAGGCATACCGGGGAGACGTGCGAAGGAGCCGGGAGAAGTTCATGCAGCAGGGGGAGAAGGACTGACCGCGGTGCCGCAAACGGATCCCCAACGGCAAATGGGCCGGACAGCTTTTGCTGTCCGGCCTTTTTCTGTTTTAGGCCAAATTTCTGTGTATTTTTTACAAAGAGGGGAAAGAAGATTTGTAGGAAGTGCAGAACCGTTGAAAAAGCACAAAAATAGACTTGACGATTACCTGAAATATGGTATTATGAATACACTTAATGATTAATATACTTTAATATTAAAGCGCTTGAATGACGCGGCTATGGAAAAGAAACAGGTGAGGGAGAAATAAAAGCGGGCCCGCTTTTATGATAGGAAACTAGGGAAAAATTAAAGGAGGAAATCCGACATGGCAATGAATGGAGGATCCACCAAGCAACTTAAACAGGTGTTGGGCTTTTGGGATTTAATGGGGGCGGCGGTTGGCCAGATTATTGGCGCGGGTATTATGACCCTGCTGGGAGCAGCGTTGGCCATGACAGGCCGTTCTATCCCCATTGCCCTCGGCATTGCGGCAATCATCACAATTTGTCAATTCTTACCCATGCTGTTTATCTCTGGGACCGTGCGACTCCGCGGAGGCCGATATACCATGGTGGCAATGCTGGGCGGGGAGAAACTGGCAGGCGCTTATAGCATTATTTACATTTTTTCCAATTTGTCACTCTCTATGTATGCCTTATCTTTTGCAAGCTACTTTGTGTCCCTGTTTGGTGTTGGCGACGAAAAGGTAGTTGCCCTGGTTTTGCTGACACTGTTTATGATTTTGAACTGTATGGGAATTGACAAATTTGCTAAGGCCCAGAACATTATCGTGGGTTGTCTAATTGTGGCGCTGGGCATGTTTGCGGCTATCGGAGTGACGAAGCTGGCTCCCAATTACTATGAGGAGTCTACATTTATGACAGACGGGCTGTTAGGCCTGCTCCAGGCCGGCGGACTGCTGACCTTTGCCACCGGCGGCGCGACCTGTGTTATTGATCTCTCCGCTGAAGCCAAGAACCCCACCCGCGATATTCCTCTGACCATCATTATTTCTACCCTGGTCGTGGCGGCATTGTACGCCGTGATTGGCGTTGTGGCTGGCGGAGTCCTGCCGCTGGATCAGGTGGCGGGCCAGAACCTGTCTCTGGTAGCTAAGACAATTCTCTCCAAGCCTCTGTATGTGTTCTTCATGGTTTGCGGTGCAGGCTTCGCACTGGTTTCCACGTTGAACTCCCAGATGGCATGGGCACCTAAGCCCACCATGCAGGCCTGCGACGATGGATGGCTACCTGCGGGCTTGGCGAAGCTGAACAAGCACAATACCCCTGTGATCATTTTGGGGGTCCTTTATGTGATTGCCTTTATCTGCATTGCAACTGGACTGAGCGTCTCTGCGCTGGGCAATATGTGCCTAGTGGCCTCCAATGTGACCGTCATGATGATTTGCGCCTTTACCTGGAAACTGCCACGGGTCTGCCCTGAAGAGTGGGCAACGTCTAAATTTAAAGTCAGCAATGGCATGCTGAAAGCGGTCTCTGCCATTGGAACACTGGCTTGCGCGTTTAATGTCTATCTCAATTTTACCCGCTTAACCCGGACCCTGCAGATCGTCAACTTTGTCGTCATTGCGGTGGCGCTGGTGTTTGGTGCCGTTCGCAGCAAGCATGCGCACATGGAAATTAGCTACGAGAAGGCTTAAATTTGCCAAAAACATCCCAAAGCAAGTTGAAATAATACGGACATTTGTGTCAGCGGAGGGCCGGACAGGGTCCGGCTCTCCGCCGCCTGTCCGAGACTTATGTGCGAACCTGATTTGACCGATTGGAGAGGGCGGACCAGGCGATCCGGCAACTCCCAAAGGAGGATATTTCCTGTGGATATTGCAAAACTTCTGGCGGTATTCGCCATTATCATCATCGTCATGTGGCTAAAAAAACCGCTGTCGGTGGCAATGGCGGTGGCCACCATTGGTGCGATCCTGTTGTATCGGCTGCCGGCAAACGTGACGTGGACTGCGGTTGTAAAGGGAGCCACCAGCTGGACTACCATTGAGGCTCTTTTGGTGTTCTACGCCATCACGTTTCTGCAGCGTATGATGGAAAAACGCAAAAATCTAAGCAACTCCCAAGTGGCGCTGAACGGCCTGTTCAACAATCGCCGGGTCAATGTTTCGGTAGCACCATTCCTGCTGGGTTGCCTACCGGCGGCCAGCACTGTGCTAATCTGCGGGCCCATTGTCCGGGAGAGCGTTGGAGATGAGCTCACCACGCCGGAGAAGGCGGCAGTCACTTCTTATTTTCGACATATTTCAGAGAGCTTTCTGCCTACCTATACCACTATTTTCATAGCCGTAGGTCTGACCAATGGCGCGGTAAGCGTCAGCAGCTTTGTGCTGGCTATGCTTCCCATGGTTGTGGCTCTCTTTATTGCTGGTTATGTAGTATATCTGCGCCGGATTCCCAAGGATACCGGTATGGTTCCCGACCAGCCCAAAAGCTATTACTGGAAACTTCTGGCAAAAAGCATTTGGGCTATTGGACTGGCCATTGCACTCATCCTGGTTTTTAAGTTGCCGGTGGAAGTGGCAGTGTTGGTCTGCATCATTATCAATGTATTTGTCAACAAATTTTCCTTTGGGGAATTGATTCCCTTTTTCCGGACGGCCTTTGAAGGCAAGCTGATGCTGAGCACCTGGCTGGTCATGATTTTTAAGGAAGTGCTGGCCGCCACTGGCGTAATCAGCAAGTTTCCGGAGTTTTTCTCCCATCTTCCCATCCCCACCTTTCTGGTCTTTGCCCTGATCTTCTTTTTCGGGGCAATTGTGGCGGGAAGCCAGGGGATCATTGTATTGTGCATGCCGATGGCTATGGCCTCCCTCAATGGTGGCCCAGCGCTGTCCCTCTTTATTCTACTGATGTGTATGAACTATGCCGCCATGCAGATTTCCCCGGTCCACATCTGCCTGACGCTCTGCGCGGAAGATTTTCACGTGTCACTGGGAGCCATGGCCGTTAAGACCATGCCTATGATTGTTACATTCGCAATTCTCTCATTCGGCTATTATTTTTTACTCTCAGCCTTCGGGTTGTGATTAAAAGGGGTATCATATGAAAGCATATAATGATATAATCAGCTTAACTATGAACGTATTAAACAATCATAGCAAACATAGCGAAAGAAAGGAAAGAAAAATATGAAATACGATTTTACGTCTATCATGAATCGGCAGGGGAAGGATGCCATTGCTGTGGAGAACATCCCCATTCCGGGTGCCGCAGTTCGGGAGGGTTTTGACAAAATTCCCATGTGGGTGGCCGATATGAATTTCCCTACAGTACCTACAATCCCGGAGGCCATCATTGAGCGGGCCAAGCACCCCGCTTATGGCTATTTCCGTCCTACAGACGAGTACTTTAACTCCATCATCAAGTGGCATGAGATCCGCAACGGGGTGACCGGCCTGACGAAAGAGTGCATTGGCTACGAAAACGGTGTTTTGGGCGGTGTAGTCAGCGCCTTGAACATCTATTGCTCCAAGGGCGATAACGTGCTGCTGCACTCTCCCACCTACATCGGCTTTACCAACTGCATTACCAACAACGGCTATCGCATTGTTCATTCGCCGCTGGTGAAAGACGCGGATGGCGTTTGGCGCATGGATTTTGAGGACATGGAAAAGAAGATTGTGGAAAACAAGATCCATGCTACGGTGTTCTGCTCCCCCCACAATCCCTGTGGCCGTGTATGGGAACGCTGGGAAATTGAGAAAGCGATGGAGATCTATAAGAAGCACGATGTATTTGTGGTTTCCGATGAGATCTGGTCTGACATTATTCTCTCCGGACACAAGCATATCCCCACCCAGTCTGTGTCTGAAGATGCCCGCAACCGCACAGTAGCGATCTACGCGCCTTCCAAGACCTTTAACCTGGCCGGACTGGTGGGCAGCTATCGTATCGTCTACAATAAGTGGCTCCAGGACAGAATGGAGAAAGAGTCTTCCCTGTCTCATTATGACTCTTTAAATGTGCTGTCTATCCATGCGCTGATCGGAGCTTACAAACCTGAGGGCTATGAATGGGTGGATGAATTGCGGGAGACCATTACCGGAAATGTAAATTTTGCCTGTGACTATATTGCCAAACATTTTGAGGGAGTAGAGGTGTCCAAACCAGAGGGCACCTATATGCTCTTCCTTGACTGTACCAAGTGGTGTGAAAAGCACGGCAAGACCATTGACGAGCTCCAGAAAGCCGGCGTAGCCGTGGGCGTCATCTGGCAGGATGGGCGTCCGTTCCACGGGCCCTGCCACATTCGTATGAATCTGGCCCTGCCCCTCAGCCGTGTCCAGGAGGCTTTTGAGCGGCTGGACAAATATGTGTTCAACGCTTGATTTTTCCTTTGCCGCGGCAGCAGGAAATAGTTGACAGAATTCAAATATTTAAAATACCATAATATTTGAAAATGACCGGACAAACCCGGATCGAAAGGAGTCCTTTGGAATGGCAAAGCTGAATCAGGGCGAAAAGATGCCCGATTTTACCTATGATACCCCATTTTCCGCTGGATGCGTGCTCTCTGAGACGGTGAAAAAGACAGCGGGAAAGACCGCTCTGGTTTTTCTGCGCTACTACGGCTGTACGCTCTGCCAGTATGATATCCATGAGTTCGCCCTCCAGCACGATAAGATCGCCGGTGCCGGCGGACAGATGCTGGTGGTGCTCCAGTCCGATCCCGCCAAGCTGGCCGGGCAGATGAAGGAGGGGGACCTGCCCTTCTCCATCATCTGTGACCCGGAGCAGAAGCTCTACCGGCAATTTGAGATTCTGCCCGCCCCCTCCAAGGAGAAGATGGTCGATCTGAAGACTATGGGGAAGATTGCCAAGGCAAAGGCCAACGGATTTCAGCACGGAGACTACGAGGGGGATGAGCTCCAGCTCCCCGCCGTGTTCGTGGTGGATCAGGCGCTGACCATTACTTACGCCCATTACGGAAAGACTGTCGGCGACGTGCCGAGCCCCTCCGAGCTGGCGGCGTTGCTGGGATAAGCGGCAGTCAGCGGCGGGACCTGTCCCACCCTTTCTCACAAAGACCCCCCGGCCGCAAATGCGGCCGGGGGGTCTGCTGTTTTACCGGCGGATGACGGTGCCGGTCTTGCCTTCGATGCCGTCCTTGGCCTTCTCCAGCAGAGTGATGAGGGCGGAGCGGCCGGGCTTGCTCTCGGCGAAGGCCACGGCGGCCTGGACCTTGGGGAGCATGGAGCCGGGGGCGAACTGCCCCTCGTCCATATAGGCCCGGGCCTGCTCCGGGGTGAGGGCGTCCAGCCACTTCTGGTCGGGCTTGCCGAAGTTCACAGCGACCTTCTCCACCGCGGTGAGGATGATGAGCATGTCGGCGTCCAGCTGCTGGGCCAGGGTGCAGGAGGCGAAGTCCTTGTCGATGACGGCGGCCGCGCCCTTGAGGTGATGCCCCTCGGTCTGGAACACGGGGATGCCGCCGCCGCCGCAGGCAACCACCACCAGCCCGGCGTCCACCATGTCCCGGATGGACTCGATCTCCACGATGGAGACGGGCTTGGGGGAGGCGACTACCCGGCGGTAGCCCCGGCCGGCGTCCTCGATGACGTCATAGCCGCGCTCGGCCACCAGCCTGTCGGCCTCTTCCTTGCTCATGAAGGCGCCGATGGGCTTGGTGGGATGCTGGAAGGCGGGGTCGGCGGGGTCCACCTCCACCTGGGTGAGCACGGTGGAGACCCCCTTTTGGATGCCCCGGTCCAGCAGCTCCTCCCGCAGGCCGTTCTGCAGGTCGTAGCCGATGTAGCCCTGGCTCATGGCCACGCAGACGGAGAGGGGGCAGGGGATGTACTTCTCCGGATCGGTGCGGGTGAGCTCGGCCATGGCCTTCTGGATCATGCCCACCTGGGGGCCGTTGCCGTGGGCGATGACCACCTGGTTGCCCGCCTGGATGAGATCGGCGATGGCCCTGGAGGTCTGCTTCACGGCCACCATCTGCTCGGGCAGGTTGCTGCCCAGGGCGTTGCCGCCCAGAGCGATCACGATTCGTTTACCCATATTCAAACAATACCTCCTGTATAACCTGTATCCTGTATCTTGAGAAAAGACGGCCCGCCCCGCACACAGTATGTCGTATCCGAGACGGGCCAGAGGTGAGGGGGGAACTCTTATTTGGAGAACTGGCGCTTCACGCCGCGCTCTTCCAGAGCCTTGAGCACGGCCTGGGGATCCCGGCACTTGGCCAGGAAGATCATGGCGGCGATGACGTAGGGCTTGAAGGAAGCCTCTTTGTAGAGCGGATCGCGGTAGCGGTCAAACACGGAGGCCTCCACCTCGCCGTCCACGCAGGAGACGCCGTTGATGTCGGCGGGCAGGCAGTGCAGGTAGAGGGCCTTGCCGTCCCGGGTGGTCTTCATCAGCTCCTCGGTGCAGCACCAGTCCTTGTGCTGGGCGTTCTGGGCCAGCAGCTCCTTCTCCAGAGCCTTGATGCCGTCGCTGTCGCCCTTGGCGTAGAGGTCGGTGCGCTTCTCCATGGCGGCGAAGGGGGCCCAGCTCTTGGGATAGACGATGTCGGCGTCCCGGAAGGCCTCGGCCATGGAGTTGGTCTTGGTGAAGCTGCCGCCGGTCTTGGCGGCGTTGGCCCTGGCGACCTCCTCCACCTCGGGCATGACCTCGTAGCCCTCGGGATGGGCCAGGACCACGTCCATGCCGAAGCGGGTCATCAGGCCGATGACGCCCTGGGGCACGGAGAGGGGCTTGCCGTAGGAGGGGGAGTAGGCCCAGGACATGGCGACCTTCTTGCCCTTGAGGTTCTCCACGCCGCCGAAGGTGTGGATGATGTGGAGCATATCGGCCATGCACTGGGTGGGGTGGTCGATGTCGCACTGGAGGTTGACCAGAGTGGGCTTCTGCTCCAGGACGCCGTCCTTGTGGCCCTGGGTGACGGAGTTGACCACTTCGTGCATGTAGGCGTTGCCCTTGCCGATGTACATGTCGTCCCGGATGCCGATGACGTCTGCCATGAAGGAGATCATGTTGGCGGTCTCACGGACGGTCTCGCCGTGGGCGATCTGGCTCTTGCCCTCGTCCAGGTCCTGGACCTCCAGGCCCAGCAGGTTGCAGGCGGAGGCGAAGGAGAAACGGGTGCGGGTGGAGTTGTCGCGGAAGAGGGAGATGCCCAGGCCGGACTCGAAGATCTTGGTGGAGATGTTGTTCTCGCGCATGTAGCGCAGGGCGTCGGCGACGGTAAAGACGGCCTCCAGCTCGTCGTCGGTCTTTTCCCAGGTGAGGAAGAAGTCGCCCTCGTACATCTCCTTGAAGTTGAGCTTGTTGAGCTTGTCGATGTACATCTGCAAAGTCTTATCCATGGTCAGCACTCCTTAAAAATAATAAATGATGGGTGGATCGGTTCAGCGTCGTACAGGGAGTTTGGCCCTCTTCCCCCGGAAGAGGAGGAAACTGTGGAAGTTCTTTTTGCCTGCTTTTTCCGGAAAGAAAAAGCAGATTATTTGATGTCGTTGTCGGTCTTCCCGGCGCGGAACTGGGAGACGTCGGACGTCTTGTTCTCGGCCTTGTAGAGGCCGGGGACGGCGGCGTAGAGGGCGGCGCAGGTGACGAGATCCTGCTTCCAGGTGATCTCGTTGGGGGCGTGGGCCTGGCTCTCGGCGCCGGGGCCGAAGCCGACGCAGGGGATGCCGTAGCGGCCCTGGATGGCCACGCCGTTGGTGGAGAAGGTCCACTTGTCGATGAGGGGGCGGTGACGCAGGTGCATGGCGCCGTCGGGCCCGATGCGCTCCTCGCCGAACAGGGCGTGGTGGGCGTCCACCAGGGCCTGGACGTGGGCGGCGTTCTCCTTGTTGATCCAGGTGGGGAAGTAGGACTCGGTCTCATAGACCTCGCCGGTCCAGGAGGGGCGGTCGTACATGTACATGGACACCTTCACGTCGCCGCCGTACTTCTTCACGCTGGGCAGGCTGCGGATCTCCTCCAGGCAGGAATCCCAGGTCTCGCCGGCGGTCATGCGGCGGTCGATGGAGATGGAGCAGGAGTCGGCCACGGCGCAGCGGCTGGGGGAGGTGTAGAAGATCTGGCTGGTGGTGCAGGTGCCCCGGCCCAGGAAGCGGGCGTCCTCGTAGTGCTCGGGGTTGAATTTGGGATCGAGCATCTTCACAAGGCCCTTGATCTCCACAGAGTCGTCGGCGGGGTTTTCGTTGAGGGCGCGGACGTCCTGGAGGATGTCGGCCATCTTGTAGATGGCGTTGTCGCCGCGCTCGGGGGCGGAGCCGTGGCAGGAGACGCCCTTCACGTCCACCCGGATCTCCATGCGGCCCCGGTGGCCGCGGTAGATGCCGCCGTCGGTGGGCTCGGTGGAGATGACGAACTCGATCTTGTCCTTCAGCTCGGGGTGGCCCTTGTTGACGATGTACTGCCAGCACATGCCGTCGCAGTCCTCTTCCTGCACGGAGCCCACCACCATCAGCTTGTAGCCGGCGGGGATGAGGCCCAGGTCCTTCATGATCTTTACGCCGTAGGTGGCGGAGGCCATGCCGCCCTCCTGGTCGGAGCCGCCGCGGCCGTAGATGACCTCATCGTCCTCGTAGCCCTGGTAGGGGTCGTGGGTCCAGTTGCTGAGGTTGCCGATGCCCACGGTGTCGATGTGGGAGTCGATGGCGATGATCTTGTCGCCCTCGCCCATCCAGCCGATGACGTTGCCCAGGCCGTCCACTTCCACCTTGTCGTAGCCCAGCTTCTCCATCTCGGCCTTGATGCAGGCCACCACTTCCTTCTCCTCGCAGCTCTCGCTGGGATGGGAGATCATGGCCCGCAGGAACGCGGTCATGTCCGCCTGATAGCCGGCGGCTGCCTTCTTGATCGCTTCAAAATCCATAGTACTGTCAACCTCCAGAATTGATTTGTATTTCTGTTATTTGGGAAGGGGAAAGATCAGCAGCAGGGGTAGCCGCCGTCCCAGACGACTTTCTTGTAGTTGACGGGGTCGGTGTCTCCCTCGGTGGAGAACAGCAGCACCCGGCTGGAGCCGTCCAGGCCCACGGCGGCGCGGAAATCGGCGTAGGCGTCGTCGGTCATCACGGTGGAGATGACGCCCATGCCCACGGCGCCCGACTCGCCGGAGATGACGCGGGGATCGCCCTTGACGGGGGCGGAGAGCATCCGCATGCCCTTGGCGGCCACCCAGTCGGGGCAGGAGAGGAAGGCGGCGGTGTGGTTCTTCAGGATGTCCCAGCCGATGGTGTTGGGCTCACCGCAGGCCAGCCCGGCCATGATGGTCCGGAGATCGCCGGTGACGAACCGGGGCTTGCCGTCCCCGGCCACCGCGCCCTGGTAGAGGCAGTCGGCGGCCCCGGCCTCCATCACCACCACGGCGGGGGGGCAGTCGGGGTAGCGGTTGACGAAGAAGCCCTGGATGGCCCCCGCCAGGGAGCCCACGCCCGCCTGCACGAACACGTGGGTGGGCCGGCCCGCGCCGATCTCCCGGAGCTGATCGGCGGCCTCGGAGGCCATGGTGCCGTAGCCCTGCATGATCCAGGCGGGGATCTCCTCATAGCCCTCCCAGGCGGTGTCCTGGACCACCACGCCGTTGGGGGTGGCGGCGGCCTCGGCGGCGGCCATGCGGACGCAGTCGTCGTAGTTGACCTCCTCGATGGTCACCTGGGCGCCCTCCCGGGCGATGTTGTCGAAGCGGGTCTTGACGCTGCCCTTGGGCATGTGGACCACGGCCTTCTGACCCAGCTTGTTGGCCGCCCATGCCACGCCCCGGCCGTGGTTGCCGTCGGTGGCGGTGAAGAAGGTGGCCTGACCGAACTCCTCCTTCAGCTTGTCGCTGGTGAGGTAGTCATAGCTCATCTCGGACACGTCCTTGCCCGTTTTCTGGGCGATGTAGCGGGCCATGGCGAAGGAGCCGCCCAGGACCTTGAAGGCGTTGAGGCCGAAGCGGTAGCTCTCGTCCTTGACGTACAGCCCCGCCAGGCCCAGCTCCCGCGCCATCCCGCTCAGCTCCGCCAGCGGAGTGACCGAGTACTGGGGGAAGCTGCGGTGGAAGGCCCGGGCCTTGGCCACGTTCTCCAGAGACATCACCGCCAGATCCTTGTCCTCGCTCTTCGGCAGCCGGTTTGCCGCCCATTTGATCGTTTCCATGAAACCCCTCCCAAAATCGTTTCTGTTTGATTATGCCCTTATCATAATCATCCTTGCGGCGCAAGTCAAGATTTTTTCTAAAAAATTTTTCTAGTACCTAAAATTTTTTTAGAATTTTGTGAAATTTGACGGTGCGATTGCCGTTGTCATCGGAAAATTTTCGTGATAGACTGAACTTACAAATCAAGCGTGATAAAGGAGAGGCGCATATGTACACTTTTACTGTGAATGGCGCACAGATATCCACCGAGAAGGATGTCAAACTGATGACCTTTCTCCGGGAGGATCTGGGGCTGACCTCTGTGAAGAACGGCTGCTCCGAGGGCGGCTGCGGCACCTGCACGGTGATCATCGACGGAAAAGCGGCAAAGTCCTGTGTGCAGAAAACCTCCCGGATGGAGGGGAAGCAGGTGGTCACCTGCGAGGGGCTCACCCAGCGGGAGAAGGAGGTGTACGCCTACGCCTTTACCCACTGCGGGGCCGTGCAGTGCGGTTTCTGCACGCCGGGCATGGTCATGAGCGCCAAAGCGCTGCTGGATGTCGATCCGGACCCGGACCGGCAGGCGGTCAAGACGGCCATCCGCAATAACATCTGCCGGTGCACCGGCTATCGGAAGATCGTGGACGCGGTGCTTCTGGCGGGAAAGCTCTTCCGGGAGAACGCCCCTGTGCCCCAGGAGACGTTTACCGGCGCTGTGGGGGAGAATCTCCCCCGGGTGGACGCCCCCGCCAAGACCATCGGCACGGCGGAGTATACCGACGATATCCGTCTGCCCGGGATGCTCCATGGCGGCGCGGTGCGCTCGGCCTATCCCAGAGCGGTCGTGAAGTCCGTTGACGTCTCCGAAGCTGCGGCTCTGCCCGGGGTGGTCCGGGTGGTCACCGCCGCCGACCTTCCCGGACAGATAAAGGTGGGCCACCTCAAACGGGATCAGTGGGTGCTGGTGCCGGTGGGGGGAGAGGTCCACTTTCGGGGAGATCCCATCGTCCTCATCGCCGCGGAGACGCCGGAGATCCTGGCCCAGGCCAAGACGATGGTGAAGGTGGAGTACGACGTGCTAAAGCCCGTTCTCTCGGCGGAGGAGGCGGCCGCCCCCGGCGCGCCCCAGCTCCAGGAGGGGGGAAATCTCCTCTCCCACGAGCACCTGGTCCGGGGAGATGCGGCGGCCAAGCTGGCCGCCAGCAAATATGTGGTGACCACCCGGTATGAGACCCCGGTCACCGAGCACGCCTTCCTGGAGCCCGAGTGCGCCGTGGCCGCCCCCGAGGGGAGCGGCGTGGTGATCTGGTCCTCCGACCAGGGCATCTATCAGACCCGCCGGGAGTGCGCCGACGCCACCGGCCTGGACCAGGCGCTGGTGCGGGTGGTGGCCAAGTGCGTGGGCGGCGGCTTCGGCGGCAAGGAGGACATGTCGGTCCAGCACCACGCCGCCATTCTGGCGCTGCTGACCCAGGCTCCGGTCAAGGTGGCCATGTCCCGGGCCGAGTCCATGCTCTGCCACCCCAAGCGCCACCCCTTCTCCATGGAGGTCACCACCGGCTGTGACGAAAACGGCTATCTCACCGCCTTCCGGGCCACGCTGGTCTCGGATTCCGGAGCTTTCGCCTCCCTGGGCGGGCCGGTGCTCCAGCGGGCCTGCACCCACGCCGCCGGGCCCTACAACTTCCAGGACATCGATATCGACGGCAAGGCCTATTACACCAACAACCCGCCCTGCGGGGCCTTCCGGGGCTTCGGCGTCACCCAGAGCTGCTTTGCCGCCGAGTGCAACCTGGATCTGCTGGCGGAAAAGGTGGGGATCTCCGCCTTTGAGATCCGCTACCGCAACGCCATCCGCCCGGGGCAGGTGCTGCCCAACGGACAGATCGCCGGGGCGGACACCGCCCTGGTGGAGACGCTGGACGCCGTGCGGCCCTATTATGAGGCCAATCCCAAGGCGGGTATCGCCTGCGCCATGAAAAACGCCGGACTTGGGGTGGGCATCCCCGACACCGGGCGGGTGACGCTGCACATCGAGGGAGGGATCGTCCACATCCGGACCTCTGCGGCCTGCATCGGCCAGGGGCTGGGCACCATCCTCTGCCAGATCGTCTGCCAGACGGCCGGACTCACCCCCGATCAGGTGGTCTGGGACGCGCCGGACACCTCAGTTGCCCCCAACTCGGGCAATACCACGGCCTCCCGCCAGACCCTGTTCACCGGCGAGGCCGCCCGCAGGGCGGCCACCGAGCTCAGGTGGGCGCTGGAGGGCCGCACGCTGGATGCGGTGGAAGGGGTGGATTTTCACCAGGAGTACACCGGCATCACCGACAAGCTGGGCTCTGAGCGGGAGAATCCCGTCAGCCACATCGCCTACGGCTATGCCACCCATCTGGTGGAGCTGGGGGAAGACGGCCGGGTCAGCCGGGTCATCGCCGCCCACGATGTGGGGAAGGCGGTCAACCCGGTCAATGTGGAAGGACAGATCGAGGGCGGCGTGGTGATGAGCCTGGGCTACGCCCTCACGGAAAAGCTGCCTATGGTGGACGGGGCCCCCAAGGGGATGTATGCCTCGCTTGGGCTTTTCCGGGCCGACCAGACGCCCGACGTGGTCTCGGTCATCGTGGAAAAGAGCCGGGAGGAGCTCGCCTGCGGGGCCAAGGGCATCGGGGAGATCTGCTCTATCCCGACCGCTCCCGCCGTGCAGAACGCCTATTACAACCGGGACGGAAAGTTCCGCACCTCGCTGCCTCTGGAGGAGACTCCATACAGCCGAAAGTGACAGAATACGGCCGCTTTGCGCAAACACTTTTCCTAAAATTTACGATGCTTGGAATTGCTTTTTTATGGAAAAAGGAGTACACTAAATGCAAAGACCCGCAAGGAAAGGGGAAAATGAAAGGAGCGAACATCCGTATGAACATCCGTCTCCGCAAGCTGCTGGCCGGCGCGCTGGCCGCGACCATGCTGGCCGGAACCATCCCGGCCGCCTTCGCTGCCGAAGGAGAGAAGCATGTGACCATCCTGGGTACTTCAGATATGCACGGGAATATCTGGGGTTATTCCTATGAGGATAACAAGGAATCCGCCAACAACGGCATGTCCCGTCTTTACACCTATATCCAGCAGGTCCGGGCCGAGAACCCGAACGCCATCCTGATTGACGCCGGTGATGACATCCAGGGCACCATCATGACCGACGACCTCTACAACAAGACTCCCGACGAGGCCCACCCCGTCATCGCCGCCATGAACTACATGGGCTATGACGCCATGACCCTGGGCAACCACGAGTTCAACTGGGGCATCGAGACCATGCAGAAGATCACCGGGCAGGCTGAGTTCCCCGTTCTGGCGGCCAACGTGAAGGGCACCGACGGCAAGTACGTCACCGGGGCGGGCTGGACCATCGTGGACAAGGGCGGCGTGAAGGTGGCCGTCATCGGCGTGGTCACCCCCGACGTGCCCATCTGGGACGGCGGTAAGGACGGCATCGAAAGCTGCACCTTTGAGGCAGCCAACACGGCCGTGAAGAGCGCCATCGCCGAGATCGGCAATCAGGCCGACCTCATCGTGGTCTCCGCCCACATGGGCCTGTACGCCGAGTTCGACGAGGACAACGGCTCCGACTCCGCCCAGAAGATCCTGGACGACAACCCCGAGATCGACGTGCTCCAGGTGGCCCACAACCACGTGGTGGTCAACGAAAAGCAGGGCGGCGTGGTCATCGGCGGTGTGCGCAATTCCGGCCGGGACATCGCCCGCTTCGACCTGACCCTGGACAAGGACAACAAGGTCGTCGACTCCAAGGTGGAGATCGTGGACATGAAGGACACCGCCCCCAGCCAGGAGATCCGGGACATCCCCCTGGTGAAGGAGGCCCAGCAGAAGACCATCGACTTCATCAAGGGCGGCACCGGCACCGACGGCGAGCAGGGGAAGGCGCTGGGCACCACCACCGCCAAGTTCCAGCCGGAGAATGAGTTCGCCGGTCTGCCCCAGGGCAAGATCCAGGACACTGCCGTCATGGATCTCATCAACAAGATCCAGCTGGAGGCCTCCGGCGCCGACGTCTCCGCCGCCGCCCTTTTCAAGGACACCAGCGACCTGCCCGCGGGCAGCATCAACTACGGCAACATCTTCGACATCTACAAGTTTGACAACACCCTCTACCGGGTCACCGTCACCGGCAAGGAGCTCAAGGCCTACATGGAGTGGTCCGCCGAGTGCTACAACCAGTGGGTGGAGGGGGACATCAACATCAGCCTGGATCCTGAGTACCCAGACTACCTCTACGACATGTTTGCCGGTGTGGACTATGAGATCAACCTCTCCAAACCCAAGGGCGAGCGCATTGAGAACGTCATGTTCAAGGGCAAGGCCCTCACCGATGACCAGATTCTCACGCTGGCGGTGAATAACTACCGCTACTCCTCCGCCCTGAAGGCGAAGAACCTGGTCTCCGGCAAGAAGGACTGGGAGTCCTCCGGCTCCATCCGCGACATGATCGTGGCCTACTTCGCCGAGCATTCCCCCGTGGCCCCCGAGGTGGACAACAACTGGAAGATCACCGGCGTGGATCTGCAGCTGAGCAATCCTGACCGGGCCACCCTGGTGAAGCTGGTGAACAACGGCCGGCTGGCCAGCCCCAAATCCAAGAGCATCAACCTCAACGATGAAACCGTCAAGGCCGTTCTGGCCAAGGCCGACAACATCACCGTGGACGGAACCCCCTGCTCTGTGGATTTCACCGTCATTGACGGTGTGACCTACTATCGTCTGCGCGACCTGGCCGCCGCCCTAACCGGCACCCAGGCCCAGTTCAATGTGACCTGGGATGACGGTGTGGTCATCACCACCGGGGCCGCGTACACCGATGCGCCCATGAATCTGGTCACCGGGGCCACCCGGAACACCGTCGCCGAGCTCACCGCCACGGTGGACGGCGCTGCCGCCTCCTGCACGGCCGCCCAGGTCATTGTGGGCGACGCGGTGGACGGCAACTACTACGTCACTGCCGCCGGACTGAACGCGCTGACCGGCGCCGTCCTGGCCGAGACAGACGGCGTGCTGAGCATCACCACCAAGTAAAAGGAAACCCGATCCAAAATTGGAGGTCCCTCTTCCGTTGGGAAGAGGGACCTCCGTTTTTTGCAGAGACTCAGCTCAAAAGTTCCCGATAGCGCTCTGCCGGGGCCACCCGGCCCACTGCGGACAGAGAGACCCGCTCAAAGTCCAGCAGCTCGGCCGCCAGCGCCTGGATGTCCTCCGCCGTCACGGCGTCGTAGGCGGCGATGACCTCCTCGGCGGAGAGCACCGAGCCGGTGAGCAGTTCCCCCCGGCCCAGGGCGCTCATCCGGGACTGAGTGGACTCCAATCCCATGAGGACATTGGCCTTGGACTGCTCCCGGGCCCGGGTCAGCTCTTCCTGCGTCACGCCGTTGGCCACAAAGCGCCGGGTCTCCCGGGCGATGGTCTGGAGAGCGGCGGCCTCGGTGTCCGCGCCCATGGCGGCGTAGACGGCGAAGAGTCCGGTGTCGGCGTGGCCCGCGCCGTAGGAGTAGACCGAGTAGCAAAGTCCGCTCTCCTCCCGCACCTTCTGCCACAGCCGGGAGGACATGCCGCCGCCCAGGATGGAGGAGAGGAGCTGCAGAGTGAAACGCCGGGGATCTCCCAGGGGCAGGCCGGGGAAGGCCAGGGTGAGGTGGTTTTGCTCGGTGGCCTTTTTCCGGGTGGTGAAGGCCGGAAGATAGACTGCGCTCCGCTCCGGAGGCAGGGGTGCGCCCGTCAGGTCGGAGAAGCGGGCGGCCAGATCCTCCGCGTCCCGGTCGGTAAAGCTCCCCGCCAGCGTCACCACCAGCTGGGAGGGGACATAGTGCGCCCTCTGCCAGGCTTTCAGCTTTTCCCCCGTCATCTGCTCCAGCGTGGCCTTTCGGCCCAAAATGGGCCGGGCCAGGGCCGAGCCCTGAAAGACCGCCGCGGCCAGCCGTTCGGCGCACAGATCCTCAGGGTTGTCGGCGTACATCCCCATCTCCTCCAAAATGACGCCCCGCTCGGTGGTCACGTCGCCCTCGTCGAATTTGGAGCAGAAGAGCATGTCGCAGAGGATGTCGGCGGCCTGGGCAAGGTGGGTGTCCAGCACCCAGGCGTAGTAGACGGTGTCTTCCTTGGTGGTGTAGGCGTTGAGCTGGCCGCCGATGGCGTCCATCTCCTCGGCCAGCCGTACCGCGGAGCGCCGGGCGGTCCCCTTGAAGGACATGTGCTCGATAAAATGGGCCGCGCCGCTGAATCCGGGGGCCTCCCGGCGGGAGCCCACGCCCACCCAGATCCCCAGGGCGGCGGAGCGGACGCCGGGGACATGCTCAGTGAGCAGGCGGACGCCGTTGGGAAGAACTTGTCGTTGGTACATCATTTCGACTCCTCATATCATTACGGTATGTGGTATTATACCCCGTTTTCCTTCGTCAGGCAAGCTGCCAAAGGCCCAGGGCCACCAGAAGGAGCCCGGAGAGGGGGAGGGCCAGCCGGCTCCAGCCCGCCAGCCGCTCTCCCAGCCGCCGCCCCAGGGCCAACGCGGCCAGGGTCACCGCGAAATTGCAGGCGGAGGCCAGCAGGGGAGAGAGCCCCGTGACGCCCGCGGCCACCCCGACTCCGGCGTTGTTCACCGCCAGGGCGGCCGAGAGGGCTACCCAGCCGCTTTTTTCCGCTGGGGGTTCGCCGTTGTTTTTTCCCCGGAGGGTGTCCAGCAGATACCAAAGGCCCAGCCCGGTGAGAGCCAGGCCGCCCAGCCGCCCGGCCAGCCCGGCAGGGAGCAGGGCGGCTCCCAGAGCGCCCATGGCCAGAGAGAGGAACGTGATGGCGGTGGTCAGCGATGCCAGCACCAGCGCCGCCCGGGGGCCCAGACGATTTCCCCGCGCCCCGTGCCCCATCGCGGCCACCACCGTATCCAGGTTGCAGGCCAGGGCAAACACGAATCCCGCCCCCAGGGCGGAAAGAACGTCCATAATATCACCTCTTCCGGTCATCCTATGGAAAAGACCGGATGGGGGTGAGCGCGGACAGGCAAAAGAAAATCCGTTCCCATTTTTTCCGCAGTATGCTATAATATCCTTTGCTGATTTACAAATTTCAAAGGAGAGCGCCATGAGCGGAAAAGAGGAATTTATCGAGCTCTATCGGGAGCGGATCCACCGGGAGGGGAGCGAGGCCCTGCTGGACTATCTGGAGAACAAGTCCGACTTCTTCACCTGCCCCGCCTCGGCCCGGTTTCACGGGGCCTATGCCGGCGGGCTGTGCGACCACAGCCTCAACGTTTACCACTGCCTGACCGATTATCTGGCCCGGGAGCGGGTCCAGGAGCTCTACGGACTGGAGATCCCGCCGGAGAGCGCGGCCATCGCCGCCCTGCTCCACGACCTGTGCAAGATCGGCTGCTACAAGCCGGGGACCCGGAACGTGAAGAACGACCAGACCGGCCAATGGGAGAAAGTGCAGACTTTCTTCTATGAAGATCCCCTGCCCTACGGCCATGGGGAGAAATCCGTGTACATCATCTCCGGCTTTCTGAAGCTCACCCGGCAGGAGGCCATGGCCATCCGCTGGCACATGGGCTTCTCCGGCGGGGAGGACAGCCGTCTGGTGGGACAGGCGCTGGAGCAGTATCCTCTGGCCTTCGCCCTGTCGGTGGCCGATATGGAGGCCACATATTTCCTGGAAGGAGAGGATCGGGACTGATGGAGGATCAAAACGCGCTGGGCTCAGCCCCGGTGGGGAAGCTGATGGTGAAGCTGGCCGTTCCGGCCATCGCCGCCCAGATGGTCAACGCCCTCTACAATGTGGTGGACCGCATGTACATCGGCCACATGAAGGGGGTGGGGGATCTGGCCCTCACCGGATTGGGGGTCTGCTTTCCCATCCTGATGTTCATCTCCGCCCTCTCCGCTCTGGCGGGGATGGGAGGCGGCTCCCGGGCCGCCATCCGCATGGGGGAGAAGGACATTGAAGGGGCGGAGTCCATTCTGGGCGGCTGTGCCGCTTTGCTGCTGGTCATGGCGGTGGCGTCCACCGCGGTGTTTCAGGTGTTTCGGGATCCGCTGCTCCTCCTCTTCGGAGCCAGTGAAAACACCCTGCCCTATGCCAGCGGGTATCTGGGCGTCTATTTGTGGGGCTCGGTGTCGGTGCTCCTCTCCCTGGGGCTGAACAACTTTATCACCACCCAGGGCTTTTCCCTCTTTTCCATGCTGACGGTGGTCATAGGCGCGGTGTGCAATATCGTGCTCGACCCCATCTTTATCTTCGGGCTGGACATGGGAGTGGAGGGGGCCGCCCTGGCTACGATCCTGTCCCAGACGGTCTCGGCCGTCTGGGTGGTGGCCTTCCTGCGGGGGAAAAAGACCCTGCTGAAGCTGCGGGTGAAGTGGCTGCGGCTCAAGGCTTCCGTGCTGCTTCCGGTGGTGGCGGTGGGAGTGTCCCCCTTTATCATGCAGTCCACCGAGAGCCTGGTGAACATCTCCTTTAACTCTTCCCTGAAGGCCTACGGCAGCGACGTGTACGTGGGGGCTATGACCATCGCGTCCTCCGTGATGCAGGTGGTCACCATGCCCCTCTACGGACTGGCCCAGGGGGCCCAGCCCATTGTGGGCTTCAACTTCGGCGCGGGGAATATGGAGCGGGTCCGCAGGGCGTTCCGGCTGCTCTTTTTCAGCTGCGTGATCTACACGGTGGCTGCCTGGGCGGTGGTGGAGTGCTTCCCCGGTGTGTTCATCGCCATCTTCAACGACAAGCCCGAACTGGTGGAGGTGGCCCGGCGGACCATCCGGGTCTACTTTGCGGGGATCTTCGCCTTCGGGGTCCAGTCCGCCTGCCAGCAGACCTTTGTGGCCCTGGGGGAGGCCAAGGTCTCTCTCTTTCTGGCCCTGCTGCGGAAGGTCATCCTGCTGATCCCCCTGGTGTTTATCCTCCCCAACTTCCTGGCGGACAAGGTGTTCGCCGTGTGGCTGGCCGAGCCGGTGGCGGATATTCTGGCCGCCGGCACCACGGGCATCGTCTTTTTCTCCCGATTCTCCGGGATCTTGAAGCGGCGGAAAGAGACCCTGCGGAAGGGAAGCGGGGAAGCCGGCTGAACACAGCGGAGGGCCGGAGTTTCCGACAAAATATAAGAGCGCGCCGTCTCCCCGGAGACGGCGCGCTCTTATGTTCCGTTTAATTTGCGATCCAGGCGCTGCCCAGGACGGAGTCTCCGTCGTAAAAGACCGCCAGCTGACCCGGCGTAGGGGCCCGGACGGGGACCTGCGCCTCCACCAGAACCTCCTTGGCTGAGACGGGGGAGAGGATACAGGGGGTCTCGGCGTGGGTGTGGCGGAACCGGGCCTGCACCGGCCTGGGGGTGTCCAGCCCGGACAGCGCGATCCAGTTGGGCTGGGTGCAGCGGATGCGGGTGCGGGCGAGGTCGCTGCCGTCCGAGAGGGTCACGGTATTGGCCGCGGGGTCGATGGCCGAGACGTAGTACCGGTGGGGGCCGGAGATCCCCAGGCCCCGGCCCTGGCCCAGGGTATAGCGGTGGATCCCCAGGTGCCGGCCCAGGATCTCTCCGGTGGGGGAGATGAAATCCCCCGGCGGGGGCACGGCGCCCCGGCGGCCCAGCCAGGCGGCGTAGTCGGTGTCCGGGATGAAGCAGATCTCCATGGAGTCCTTTTTCTCGGCCACCGGGATGCTGAAATCCCGGGCCATAGCCCGGACGTCGGCCTTTTCGTAATCCCCCAGGGGGAATACCACCCGCCGCAGGATCTCCTGGGGCAGGCGGGCGAGCATATAGGACTGGTCGTTGGCGGGCATCCCCTTGCGCAGCAGGGCGCGGCCGTCGGGGCCGACGGCGGTGCGGGCGTAGTGGCCGGTGGCCACGAACGCCGCGCCGATCTCGTCCGCCAGCGTCAGAAGGGCCGGGAATTTCACCGTGGGGTTGCACCGGGCGCAGGGCAGAGGGGTGCGTCCGGCCAGATAGTCGGCGGCAAAGGGGGCCTTCACCCGGCACTCCAGCGCCGCCGAGACGTCGGCTGCCCGGAAGTCCAGGCCCAGATCCTCCGCCACCCGGGCGGCGTCTTCTTCCCCGGCGGCTTCCGGGCCGATGGAGAGATAGAGGCAGGTCACGTCGTAGTCCCGCATCAGCAGCCGGGCGGAGACCGCGGAGTCCACACCTCCGGAGAGGCCGAGAACCAGCTTTGGCTTCAAAAAATCATCTCATTTCAGCGTGTTGATCGTCCCGGCAAAGACCACCTGCTCCCCGTCCAGAATGAGAAAGGCAAAGGGGCGGTCCAAAAAGACCTCCTTTGGCTCCCGGGGAGCGGCGCTGCCGCACTTATTCACCACCGCGGTGGCGGCTGCGCCCTCGGTTCCCTTTTCATACATCCGCAGGTACGTCTTTTGGATCACGTCGTCCACCCAGGCAGTGTAAGCGCTTCCCTCCCGCAGAGCGGCATTCATCGAGCCGTCGGCAAAAAGGCTCCCCAGCCCCAGCCCCGCCAGAGTCTCCTTCAAAGAGGCGGCGTAGGTCAATTCAAACTTGGGAATGCCGATGGATACGTCGTACTCCCCGGTGCGGCTGTCCAGCAGGGCGTCCAGATCCAGGCAGGTCAGGTCGGGAACGCCTCCCGCCTTGGGGAGAATGCCCACAAACTCATAGCCGTTCTTGTAGGGCTTGGCAAAGGCGGAGGCCCGGTCGGTCTCGAAGTAGATATGCTCTTCGCCCACCAGAAACTCCGCGTCCTCGCTGCCGCCCGTCCCGGAAAAAGTTCCCTCCCGGACGTTCCGCCCGTGCTCAAAGGGCGCTGTCCATTCTCCGTTAAAATAGAGGGCGTTCACCAGAACCGCCAGCGTGTCCTCGGTGAGGGCGTCGTCGGTAAGGATGGCGGCGATCCGCTTCCGGGTGGCCCGGGAGACCCAGCGGTTGAGCGCTCCGGCATCCCCGGGACGGAAAAAGGCCTCCTCCGCGCCGTAGACGTCGGACAGAACCGCCCGGAAGGAGGGGCTCACTTCCTCCTTCAATCCCTCGTTGAACCACATGGAATTGGCCAGGAAAAGCGTGTCGTCGCGCTCTGCCAGACTGGCTTTGGCGGCGGCGTTCCAGGTATCCGTGTCGCCGCCCAGCAGCGCCTCCAGGGCGGTGCGGGCCTCCCCGGCGGCCCCGTTGGCCGCCATGCACAGAGCCAGCTCCAGGGACAGGGGAGAGAGGATGACATTTTCACCGGGGTGCTGGGCCGTCTCCGGGGCCAGCAGCCGCCCGGCGGCGTCGAGGGGGGAGGAAAAGGCGCAGATCTCCCCGGAGACCGGCGCGGCGGACGCAGGGCGGTCGGGGACGGCGGGAGTGGGACCGCCGCAGCCGGTCAGGCACAAAGCGGCAGCCAGGGCAAGAGACAGTACGGCGTTTCGTTTCATAAAATTTTCCTCCTTTGCTCTCTTGGACGGCAAAGGCGGAAAAAAGTTCCCGCACCGCTACTTTTGAAGGTAGACCATCAGCGCGGCGATGTCGGCGGGGCTGACCCCCGAGACCCGGCTGGCCTGGCCCAGGTTGAGGGGGCGGATCCTGGACAGCTTCTGGCGGGCCTCCAGACGGAGGCCCTGCATCCCCTCATAGTCCAGATCGGGGGGGAGGGGGCGGCGCTCCAGCTTTTTCATCTCCTCCACCTGCCGCTCCTGGCGGCGGAGATAGCCGGCATATTTGATCTCGATCTCCACCGCCTCCCGCACCGCCAAAGACAGCTGGGGGCGGTTGGGATCCAGCGGCGCGAGGCCGTCATAGGTGTTCTCCGGGCGGCGGAGCAGGTCGGCCAGCTTTCCCTGGGGGGAGCCGGTCTTTTCCAGCCGGGCCATCTCGGCGGCTACCGCGGCGTATTTTTCCACCGTTCTTTGATAGCTCTCGTCGCTCACCAGCCCCACGGCATGGCCGATGCCCGCCAGCCGCCGGTCGGCGTTGTCCTGGCGCTGGAGGAGGCGGTATTCCGTCCGGGAGGTCATCATCCGGTAGGGCTCGTTGGTGCCCTTGGTCACCAGGTCGTCAATGAGCACCCCGATGTAACCCTGTTCCCGGCCCAGGATGAGCGGTTCCCGGCCCAGGAGCTTCAACGCCGCGTTGATGCCCGCCATCAGGCCCTGAGCGGCGGCCTCCTCGTAGCCCGAGGAGCCGTTGAACTGCCCCGCGCCGTAGAGGCCGGGGACTTTTTTGTGCTCCAGGGTGGGCAGCAGCTCGGTGGGATCCACGCAGTCGTACTCGATGGCGTAGGCGCTACGGGTCATCTCGGCGTGCTCCAGGCCGGGGACGGTGTGGAGCATCTCCACCTGCACCTCCTCGGGGAGGGAGGAGGAGAAGCCCTGGATATACAGCTCCTCGGTGTTCAGGCCCATGGGCTCCACAAAGAGCTGGTGGCGGGGCTTGTCGGCGAAGCGGACCACCTTGTCCTCAATGGAGGGGCAGTACCGGGGGCCGATGCCGTGGATGACCCCGGAATAGAGGGGGGAGCGGTCCAGATTGGCCCGGATGACCCGGTGGGTCTCCTCCGTGGTGTAGGTGAGCCAGCACACCGCCCGGTTTTCCAGCGGCGTCCGGGTGGAGAAGGAGAAGGGGACGGGGGTCTCGTCCCCGGGCTGAAGCTCCATTTTGGAAAAGTCCACGCTCCGGCGGTTGACCCGGGGGGGCGTGCCGGTCTTGAACCGGCGCAGGCCGACGCCCAGTCTGGTCAGGCACCCGGACAGGGCTCCGGCGGCCGCCATGCCGTCCGGTCCGCTCTGACGGGTGACTTCACCCACGATGGTGCGCCCGGCCAGATAAGTGCCGGTGCAGACCACGGCGGCCCGTACGGCGTACACTGCCCCGTGGCCGGTGCGCACGGCGGAGACCGCGCCGCGGTCGTCGGTGAGGATGTCGGTGATCTCTCCCTGCTTGACCCAGAGGTTTTCCTGGAGCTCCAGGGTGTGCTTCATGATCTCCTGGTACCGGCGGCGGTCGGCCTGGGCCCGGAGGGACCAGACAGCGGGGCCTTTGCCCTTGTTGAGCACCCGGTATTGGATGCAGGCGCGGTCGGCGGCTCTGCCCATCTCGCCCCCCAGGGCGTCCAGCTCCCGGACCAGATGGCCCTTGCCGGTGCCGCCGATGGCGGGGTTGCAGGGCATGTTGCCCACCGCGTCCAGGTTGATGGTGAAGCAGAGGGTTTTCAGCCCCAGACGGGCGCAGGCAAGAGCGGCTTCGATCCCGGCGTGGCCCGCGCCGATGACCGCGACATCAAAGATGCCGGCATTGTAATCAAAATTCATCTTATCACGTTCCGTATACAATGGAGATGGGTCTGGACACGGCGGAGATCTCCGCCCGGGTGTGGTCGCCGCCGTACTCCCCGTCCAGGGTGAAGGGGACCGGCTCGACGCAGGTGATAGTGAACCGGGAGGAGTGAAGCCCCACGATGCCGCTCTCGGCGTCGTAGGTCTGCCTGGCCAGACCGCGGATGGCGGCCTGAAAATCGGCCACAGTTTTGGGCATTGGCACCAGCACCGCCTCCAGCAGGCCGTCGTCCAGGGAGACTTCCTCGCTGGGAAGGCCGATGAGGCCGCCCACCGAGACGGTGTTGCTCACCATGCCGTAGAGGTACTCCCCCTCCAGCGCGCCGCCGTCGTGCTCCACCCGGAGGCGGTAGCCCTTGAGGCTGGCCATCTCTGAAACACCCTTGAGCACATAGGCCAGATGGCCGAACATGTTTTTAAACTGCTGTGGGGTGTTGTAGGACACATCGGTAAAGGCCCCGAAGGCGGCCACGTAGACGAAAAACTGATCGTCAAACCGGCCCACGTCGCAGGGGCGGGGCGTGCCGGCGGCGGCCACCGCGGCCATATTCTCCAGCCCATCGGGGAGAGAGAGGTTCCGGGAGAAGTCATTGGTGGTGCCCGCCGGGAGATAGCCCACCGGCGGCCGCCGCTCGGCGGGCAGGGCCAGCAGGCCGGTGATGACTTCATGGAGGGTACCGTCTCCGCCGCAGCAGGCCACCCGGTCAAAGCCGGAGGCCAGCGTCCGGGCGGCCTCGGCTGCGTCACCGGGGCCCTGGGTGGGATAGACCGTGACCAGACACCCCGCCCGGGTAAAGGCGTTGAGGATCCCGGCCAGCTTGCTGCGCACCCGGCCCTTTCCGGCGTGAGGGTTGTAGATGAAAAGCAGTTTTTCCATGGGGAGACCTCCGAAAAATGACACCGTGTGGAAGAAAAACCACAGTGCCCTATATTATAGACCGTTTTACTCGGAAATGGAATCCCCTTTTTATACGGGCTGAAAAATGGGGATTTTGAAAAAAATCGGCCGGCGGCCTTGCCTTTTTTACGGTGTATTGGTAAAATACACAATTAAACGCACCCAAAAAGGGGGACTGATCATGGATCGCAAAGCCATGGCGGCGGCATTTCCGGCCACGGTGCCGGTGCTGCTGGGCTATCTGGCCATCGGGATGGCCTTCGGCTTCATGCTGGAGGCCATCGGCTACAATTTTATCTGGGCCTTTTTCATGTCTCTGACCGTCTATGCCGGGTCGGGGCAGTATCTGGGCGTGACGCTGCTGGCCTCCGCCGCCGCGCTGGGAGAGGTGGCCTTCCTCACCCTCATCATCAACTTCCGCCACCTGGTCTACGGCCTGTCCATGCTGGAGAAATTCCGGGGCATGGGCCTGCGGAAGCTGTATATGATTTTTTCCCTTACTGACGAGACCTATGCCCTGCTGGCTTCGGCCCGGGCCCCGGTGGGGATCGACCCCCGCAACTACTATTTCTCCATTGCTTTGCTGGATCACAGCTACTGGATCCTGGGCTCGGTGATCGGGGCCATGCTGGGCGCCGCCCTGCCCATCAACACCCAGGGCATCGACTTTGCCATGACGGCCCTCTTCATAGTCATCGCCGTGGGACAGTGGGAGAGCTACAAGTCCCATCTGCCCGCTGTTCTGGGCGCGGGGGCGGCGCTGCTGTTCCTGATCCTGGTGGGACAGGAGCAGATGCTCCTGCCGGCTCTGGCCGTCATTGTGGCGGGACTGATGGCCCTGAGGAGCCGGCTGGACGAGGGAGAGCCGGAAGAAAAGGAGGCTGAGGTATGAGCCGATTTGGTTATGCGGCGGCGGCCATTGCCGTGATGGCGGCGGTGACCTTCCTCACCCGGGCCCTGCCTTTTCTCCTCTTTGACCGGGGAGAGCGGCCGCCCCAGCTGGTGCTCTACCTGGGGCGGGTGCTGCCCCCGGCGGTGATCGCCATGCTCATCGTCTACTGTCTGCGCACCGTGCGCTTCACCGCCCCGGGGCTGTGGCTTCCGCAGCTCATCAGCGTGGCGGCGGTGATTGCGCTTCACCTCTGGAAGCACAACAACCTCATCTCCATTTTTGGAGGCACTCTGCTCTACATGTTTTTGGTGCAGACCGTATTCGTGTGAGAGAGGACCAGATGATTTGAAAGAAAAGGCGCCGGGAACCGAGCGGGTTCCCGGCGCCTTTTTTGTGCTGGATCATTCCTCTTCCCCACGCATCCGGTAGCCCACGCCCAGCTCGTTGACGATGTAGCGGCTCTCCCCGGGCCGGGAGCCCATCTTCTTGCGGATGTTGGCCATGTTGACCTGGAGTTTTTTAACGCTTCCGGGGTCGGAACCGCCCCATACCGCCTGGACAATGGCGGAGTAGGTCATCATTTTTCCCGCGTGCTGGGCCAGCACGGCCAGGATGTTGTACTCGGTCTGGGTCAGACGGATCTCCGCTCCGGATAAGGTCACCATCCGCTTTTCGTAGTCGATCACCAGGCCCGCCAGGGTAAATTTCCCGCCGGGCAGGGAGTCCACGCCGCCCCGGCTGCTGCGCAGGGCAACCCGTACCCGGGCCAGCAGCTCCGAGGTGCCGAAGGGCTTGGTGATGTAGTCGTTGGCTCCCAGATCGAGGGCGGACACCTTGTCCCACTCCTGTGTCCGGGCGGAGAGAATGACGATGGGCACGGGGGAGGATTTGCGCACCAGGCGGATAAAGTCCAGACCGTCCATATCAGGCAGCCCCAGGTCCAGGATCACCAGATCCGGCTGATGGGAGAGGAACAGAAGATGCCCCTGAGCCCCGGTCTCTGCCGAGAGGACCTGATAGGAGTTGGACTCCATAATGGTCTGCACGAAATCCCGGATGCTGGCCTCGTCCTCCACCAGAAGGACTTTGTACTTGTTATTGCTCATGTGTCCTCTCCCTCCATTTCCAGTGAGAACCAGAACCGCGCACCGCCCTCCGGCCGGTTTTCGGCTTGCAGGACGCCCCCGTGGGCCCGGACGATGGTGGCGCACACCGACAGCCCGATGCCCATGTTGCTCCGCCCGCTGTCGGCGGGGGCATGGGTATGTTCCAAATAGCCTGCGAACAGGTGCTCCAGCCGTTCCCTGGGAATCCCACAGCCGTTGTCCGAAACCTCAAACACCACCCGGCCCTCTCCGGTGCGGACGATGAGCGTCAGCTCGGTCATCCCCCTGGCGTGGAGCGCGGCGTTTTCCAGCAGGTTGATGAGGACCTGCTCGATGAGCATTCCGTCCATGGGGATACTGATGAAGTCCGGGGGGATAGAGACGGTCACCTGCTGTTCGGGATAACGCTTGCGGAACTTGACCAGCGTGGAGTCGATCAGCTCCTCCAGCACGGTGGGCGTTTTGATGACCTGGACCTTTTCTCCGTCGATCCGGGTGACAGAGAGAAGATTTTCCACCATGCGGATAAGCCACTCTGAGTCCTTGCGCATCTCTTCCAGCATCTTGAACTGCCGCTCGCGGGGGAGGTCGTCGTAGTTTTCCAGGAGCACCGAGGCCGAGCCGTAGATGGAGGTGAGGGGGGTGCGCAGGTCATGGGAGATGGCCCGGAGCAGGTTGGCCCGCATTTTTTCCTTTTCACTCTCCGAGCGCATTTTCTCCTGCTCCTTGACCTTAGTGGTCAGGGCGCTGGTGGAGAGAGCCACCGTAAACATGACCAGAGCTGAAAAAACGCTTTCCGGCAGGGAGAAGTTAAAGGCAAAATAGGGAAGGGTAAAGGCGTAGTTTACCGCAAACACGCCCAGAATCGAGGCCAGAACGCCCCAGAGATAGCCCTGGGTCTTGAGGGAGATGAGAAAGGTCCCCAGTACAAAGATCATGGGGATCAGGGAGCGGATCTGGGGCTGGATCTGAAAGAGCAGATTGACGGCAAAGGCCACCGCCATGACCAGAAACGAGTATAGCCCGTCCCGGATCAGCGTCTCCGGTGTTTTCATGGGTTTTCTCCTTTCTCGGAGTGTTTTTTCCATTGTAGCACAGCGGGCGAAAAAAGACAGTCCTTCGGGCCGATCCCCGTGGATTTTCTCCTCCTACTGTACCATTTTTGCGGCAAAGATTCGGCAAAGAATTTTGGGTCGAATCTGGTGGGACTGTCGGGGACGGCAAAAGGGTCCGCCACAGCCGGATCCTTGGCGCAGAAAGGAACGCGGGGGGAAGGGGCCGGCGCGCGGCGGCAAAGAAGGGGCCTTAGGCGGCCGGACGGGGAGGTTCTTATTCGTTTCTTAGCCGGGGTGCGATTGACAAGGCGAGGGTCGATGTGGTAGGTTAACCACACAAATAACGGCAAGGTGGTGAAAGCAAAACAGGGCAAATTAGACAAAGGTACTGTCCGCCAGTCGCCAGGATCGGAATGGAAGGCCGATCCCCGATGACCGGGGTATCTCCAAGAAAAAGTGGCGCGCCGCGTCAAAATGGAGGTAACTGTATCATGAAAAAACACCCACCCGGCACCCCGTCTCCAGGCTCGTTTTCCCCGCGACGAGCACGGTCGTTTCCCGGCGTTCCAAGAGCTACGTGACTGTGTCCCACGGGCAGCTCCCTGCGGTGTGCCCAACACCGGATGCCGCAGATCGGAAGATATTCCTGCCGCAACATTGAAAGGGGTGTTTTGTGCGTATGAGTACCGAAACATTGGAAAAACGCGATGGTTTTAACAGCAAAATAGGGTTTATTCTGGCCTGCGTCGGCTCTGCCGTAGGTATGGGCAACATCTGGCTGTTCCCCTACCGCATGGCGACCTACGGCGGCGCGTTCCTTGTAATCTACCTGCTCTTTGACATTTTGATCGGGTTCTCCGGCGTGGTGGGCGAGATGAATTTTGGCCGCCGGGCCAAGGCCGGCCCCATCGGTGCTTTTGGCGAGGCTGCCGCCTCCCGGGGCGAGGACAAGAGGAAGATCGGCCAGCTCATCGGCGCGTTCCCCATGCTGGGCGCGCTGGCTCTGGCCATCGGCTACTCCGTGGTCGTGGGGTGGATCGTGAAATATACCTGCGGCTCCTTTACCGGGTCCGTTCTGGCTCCCGCCGACCCCGCCGGTTTCGGCGCGGCGTTCGGCGGTATGGCCTCCGCTTTCGGCAACAACGGCTGGCAGATCGTGGCGTTGGTGGTCACCTTCGCCATCATGACGCTGGGCATCGCCGGCGGCATCGAGAAGGCAAACATGATCATGATCCCGCTGTTCTATCTCATGTTTATTGGTCTGGCCATCTATGTCGGCTTCCAGCCCGGTGCCGCCGACGGCTACAAGTGGATGTTTACCATCGATCCCAAGCAGTTTGCCAACCCCATGCTGTACGTATATGCTCTGGGGCAGTCTTTCTTCTCCCTGTCCCTGGCGGGCAACGGAACTGTGATCTACGGCTCCTACCTGGATGACAAGACCGATACCATCAGTTCCGCCATCCTGATCGCCGTGTTCGACACCCTGGCCGCCATGCTGGCCGCTCTGGTCATTATCCCTGCCATGGCCACCACCGGCGCTGTCCTCTCCGAGAGCGGCCCGGGCCTGATGTTCATCTCTCTGCCCTACCTGTTCAAGGCAATGCCCGGCGGCCAGATCGTGATGATCGTGTTCTTCGTGGCCGTTCTCTTTGCCGGCCTGACCTCTCTGGTCAACCTGTTCGAGGCGCCCATCGCCACCCTGCAGGACAACCTGAAGTTCAGCCGTCCCAAGGCGGTCATTACCATCGCCGTCATCGGCCTGGTCGTTTCCCTCTGCATCCAGGGTATCGTAAGCGACTGGATGGATTTCGTCTCCATCTATGTATGCCCCCTGGGCGCCGGACTGGCCGGCATCTTCTTTGCCTGGATCTGGGGCAAAAATGCCGTGGAGGACGAGGTGTCCAAGGGCCACGGCAAGCGGGTCAACAGCCTGTACTACCCGCTGTACAAATATCTGTTCTGCGGGCTGACCATGGTGGTGTTCATAGCCGGAATCGCCTTCGGCGGAATCGGCTAAGATATCCATATCGCGTAAAAGTCCCCCCGACTCTCGTGAAAATCCACACTCTCTCACTCCGAAAGGATCTGCCACATCCGGACGGGGGAAAACGGCCGGCCCGAAAGGGTCGGCCGTTTTCCTGTTAGCTGGGGGATGCCGGCGGTCCGGATATTTTCAAGGAAAAAGAAAACGTCACCTGTTAGTATTTTTTGTTTTCCCGAAGTGCTCCCCATAATATGTGCGGTCTTACAAGTATCTTTTGGGAATTCTTTTCTGATCAAATCATCATAGTAACTTATATCAGCACTGACCACGGAACCGTTTTCGACAACTCGCTTCCACAATGCTGTGCGAAAGCCAGGGAGCCTTTTACAGGGTTATTAAAACAAGCTTCTAACACATTGTATCTCCGCCCCAAGTTATATAAATAACTCTATGCCAGCATATCATAAAAATCGGGCAAAGAAAAAGGCCTGCCTTTCTCGAAAAGAAAGACAGGCCTTTGGAGCAGGTGACGAGGCTCGAACTCGCTACCTCCACCTTGGCAAGGTGGCGCTCTACCAGATGAGCTACACCTGCAAGCGACAACGTGCATTATACAAAAAGTCACCCATTTTGTCAAGAGATTTTCTAAAAAATTTTGGGGAGCCGTTTACAAGCTTCTGGAAATCCAGTATAATAAGGCGAAAACTTTTTGGAAAAGGGGTATCCCGATGTGACGTGACAGAGCGGAGCCAACAACTATAATTTCATGGAGGGATCACCTTTGCCCAAATACGAATCCGAGATCAAGCGCCGGCGCACCTTTGCCATCATTTCGCACCCAGACGCCGGCAAGACCACCCTGACCGAAAAGTTCCTGCTCTACGGCGGAGCCATTGCCCAGGCCGGACAGGTCAAGGGCAAGAAAAACACCCGCGCCGCCACCTCCGACTGGATGGAGATCGAGAAGCAGCGCGGCATCTCGGTGACCTCCTCGGTGATGCAGTTCCAGTACGAGGGCTACTGTGTCAACATTCTGGATACTCCGGGCCACCAGGACTTCTCCGAGGACACCTACCGCACGTTGATGGCCGCCGACTCCGCCGTCATGGTCATCGACGCCGCCAAGGGCGTGGAGGCCCAGACCCGGAAGCTCTTCAAGGTCTGCGCCATGCGGGACATCCCCATTTTCACCTTTATCAACAAGATGGACCGGGAGGCCCGGGACCCCTTTGAGCTCTGCGAGGAGCTGGAGCGGGAATTGGGCATCGAGACCTACCCCATGAACTGGCCCATCGGCTGCGGCAAGGAGTTCCAGGGCGTCTACGACCGGGAGAAGGGGGAGATCATCCACTTTACCTCCAACGGCGGCGCCCATGCCGCAACCGCCACCGCGGTGGCGCTGGGAGATCCCAACCTGGACGGGCTCATCGGCCAGCGGCTCCACCGCCAGCTCACCGACGACGTGGATCTGCTGGACGGGGCCGCCGCCGAGTTCGACCTGGAGAAGGTCCGGCACGGCAAGCTCTCCCCGGTGTTCTTCGGCTCCGCCCTCACCAACTTCGGCGTGGAGCCCTTCCTGGAGGGCTTCCTCAAAATGACCACCCCCCCTCTGCCCCGGCTGGCGGGGGACACCCTGGTGGACTCCATGGACGACGACTTCTCCGCCTTCGTCTTTAAGATCCAGGCCAATATGAACAAGGCCCACCGGGACCGCATCGCCTTCATGCGGGTGGTCTCCGGCCGGTTTGACGCCGACCGGGAGGTCTATCACGTCCAGGGCAAAAAGAAGATCCGGCTCTCCCGGCCCCAGCAGCTGATGGCCGCCGAACGGGAGATGATCGAGGAGGCCTACGCCGGGGACATCATCGGTGTCTTTGACCCGGGCATTTTCACCATTGGAGACACCCTCTGCGCCCCGGGGAAAAAGTTCCGGTTCGACCCCATCCCCACCTTCGCCCCCGAGCACTTCCGCCGGGTCCGGCCCCTGGATACCATGAAGCGCAAGCAATTTTTGAAGGGGGCGGAGCAGATCGCCCAGGAGGGCGCCATTCAGATGTTCAAGGCCCCCTATACCGGCATGGAGGAGATCATCGTCGGCGTGGTGGGCACCCTGCAGTTCGACGTGCTGGAGTACCGGCTCAAGAGTGAATACAATGTGGACATCTTCATGGAGGGGCTGCCCTACGAGTATCTCAGGTGGATCACCACCGACGACGGCGAGCCGGCCAAGGAGGAGGACCTGGTCCTCGGCACCGACACCAAGCTGGTGGAGGACTTCAAGGGCCGCCAGCTACTGCTCTTCGGCTCTCAGTGGGCGGTGAACTGGACCCAGGAGCGCAATCACAGACTCACTTTCTCCGAGTTCAGCACCCCCCGGGAGGATGACTGAGGCATTCGGACGAATTTAGACGGGCAAGGCCGGGGGCGGCATGGCGGACAGCCGTGCCGCCCGCTTTATTTTCAGAGAGGAAGAAAAAGATGGAAGTAAAAATCAGACAGGCAAAGCCTGAGGACGCAGAGGCCCTGCTGGCCATTTACGCGCCCTATGTCCGGGACACGGCCATTACCTTTGAGTACGAGGCGCCTTCCCTGGAGGAGTTCCGGGCGCGGATCCGCCGGGTGCAGGAGCGCTATCCCTATCTGGCGGCCGAGGCGGACGGGGTCCTGGTGGGCTATGCCTATGCGGGGCCGTTCCACGCCCGGGCCGCCTACGACTGGGCGGTGGAAACTTCTATCTATGTGGACCGGAGCAAAAAGCGCGCGGGGGTGGGGGGCAGACTCTACCACGCGCTGGAGGAGAGCCTCAAAGCCCAGGGCATCCTCAATCTCAATGCCTGTATCGCCTATCCCGAGCGGGAAGACGAGCACCTCACCCGGGACAGCGTGGCCTTCCACGAAAAACTGGGCTACCGGATGGTGGGGCGGTTCCACGACTGCGGCTATAAGTTCGGACGATGGTATGACATGGTGTGGATGGAAAAACTGCTGGGCAGCCACCCGGCCGACCCAGCCCCGGTAAGGCCTTTTCCGTCGGTGGCGGAAGAACAGGAGCCCTGGAAAACGGGCGGCGTTTAAAAAGCACGGAGGAGCCGCGGGACCGGATGGTCCCGCGGCTCCTCCGTCTGTCAGGAGAACTGGAGCAGGCGCATCCCGCGGAAGGGGAGGCTCACTGCTTTTCCCTGACTGCGATCCAAATTTCGCAGGTGTAGTTGGGATCCTGCACCTCGGCCGAGGGATAGACCTCAAGCTCCACCCCGCTGCCATACTCGTAATTGCTCTGGGGGAAGAACTCGGTGCAGATCTGCCGATAAGTTTTTATGAAAGCGTCCGGCATCTTCCCCTTGCAGGAAAAGACCGCGTAGGTATAGGCGGGGATTTCCACGATGTCCAGCGCTTCACCGTTCAGGGGTGCGCCGTTGTACTCCGCACCGATGCCGTAGGGGAAGCCGGAATCCGCCATCTCCGCGGAGAAACAGATCCCCAGAATGCCGTTCACATGGTCAAACCGGCCGTATTTGCAGATGGCGTCAATAGAGCCGTTTTTTTGGCACTCGTTCCAGAATGCCGAAATGTCCGCTGTGGCGGTCTCGCCCTGAGGTTTGTTCACCAGCTTCTTTTTGCAGATGACCTGAAACGCATCCTTTTTTTCAATCCTGTAGTCCATGGTGCTACCTCCCGATAAAATCAGTTTTACGGAAAGTCTGGAAAAGGATTTGATCGTGCCGCCGCGTCTTGCTTCGGTGGGGGTGATCCCGTGGAATCGAGTAAACGCCCGCGTGAAGCTTTCGGGGGTGTCGTATCCGTACCGGAGCGCAATGTCGATGACCTTATCGCCGGTTCCAAGGAGTGCTTCCGCGGCCTGGGTGAGGCGGCGCATGCGAATATAGTCTCCCAGGGAAAATCCGCAGAGCATGCTGAACATCCGCTGAAAATGAAACGCCGACGAACAGGCCTGCTTCGCCACCGACTCATAATCGAGCGCTTCCGTCAGATGCTCCTCCGTGTAGTCCAGTGCGCGCTGGATCCCCGTAATCCAATCCATCTCCCGATCTCCTTCCGCATAAAAGGATTCTATCCCGATTCATCTGATATTTCTTGATTTTCTGTGCGGTGTGGTGACAGGCTCCCGGACGGCGGGATCCTTAATTTTCCACATCCACCACCCGGAGATAGCGGCGCAGGGGATACTCCCCGTCGTGCCCCTCGCCGGGAAAGGCGTCGGACAGGCGGCCTGCCCGTGTGATCCGGGTCACGCCCGCCCGGGCCAGAAGGGCGGTCAGGGCCTCCCGCTCCTCCTCCGCACAGAGGAGGCCCGCAGTCTGGAGCCGCCCCTTCTGCCGCCGGAGGACAGGCAGCAGTTCAGAGCGGGGGAGGGGCTTGACCAGGACGTTCCCCTCCATGGGGGAGAGCTCCAGCTCCCGGTCGGGCCGGGCGGTCACCGAGCAGCCCCGGCCCCGGAAGAAGGCCTCACCGGGCTCCCGGCCCGCCGTGACGCGCTCCAGAAAGGCGGTGTAGCCGCTGAGGGCGGCCCGGGCACTCTCCCATGGCCCGGCCCGCCGGGCCAAAACCGCCCGCTCCAGCCGGGGGAGGAACGCCTCTGCAAAGGCCCGGGCGGCGGAAAAGTCGCCGGTGTCCAGAAAAATGACCTGGCAGGAGCTGCACAGCCGCTGCCCGGTGGCGGCGATGTGGGCGGCCAGCGCGTCCAGCTCCTGGGCCGCGGGAGGGCCGGACAGGTAGGCGAAGCTCAGCCGGTGGCCCCACTCCATGAGCCGGCACCCCGGCGGAGCCAGATGGCGGAAGGTCTCCACCGCCCCGTCTCCGCCCCATACGGCGATGCCGTCGGCCAGCCCGGCCAGGGCCTTCAGCTCCGCGGTCCGGGAGGAGGGCAGGTCGAAGGCGTAGACAAAGCCGGCCAGTTCGGGGGCGGCCTCGGTGAGGAGAGACAGGGCCGCCAGGGACAGCCCCTTGTCCTCCCGGGGGAGCTTCAAAAGGTTGACGTTGCCGGTGAGCAGGCCCTCGGCCACGCTGAACAGCCCCAGCCCGGGCTGGTTTCCGGCGGCCACATGGAGCAGGACGCCCAGGGGCAGAAAACGGGCGGTGGTCTGCCGTCTCTCCCGGGGAGAGAACCGCTCCGGCCCCAACTCGGCGCGGAGCTTTTCCTCCAGGACATCCCGGGTGAAGAGGGGGAGCACTTCCCCCAGACGGGCCAGCTCCCCGGCGGGGAGGAACCGGCGCAGCAGAGCGTCAAATTCCCCGGCAGCCAGGCGGCGGCCCAGGGCGTCCAGGGCGGCGAGCACCGTCTCCGCCGGGAGGGGCGGCCCCGCGAGGGCGGCGTTGAGCTCCCCCTCCAATCCCGCCAGAAGACCGGGGAGGCGGCTGTCGGGCAGCAGGGAGCCGTGGGCGAAGATCATCCCATCTCCCCCTTTCCCAGAAGTTCGGCCGCCCCGGCGGCGCAGGTACGGATGTCGGACATCCCCACCCGGCCCACGATGGTGAGGGCGGGAGATGGAATGCCGCAGCCGCAGGCATCCCCCGGCTCCAGATAGCCCAGGTCGTCGGTCATGACGCTCAGGGTGGGCGTGGCGGTCATCAGGGGGGAGATGAGGTTGATGAGGCCCACTTCCCCCATGGGGAGCGGCGCCAGGGTCTCCGGGTCCCGGATGAGCACCCGGCTGTAAATGGGGACATGGAAGCGGTGGTTGGGGCAGGCGTTGTAAAAGACGGGGTGCTCCACCGCGCCGAAGAGCTCGTGGATGTGATCGGGCGGGACGCCCAGCACCCGCTCCGCCGCGGCGTAGAGGGCCGATTTGGCCACCTCCTGCGCGCCGTGCTCCTTCCAGCCGCCCGCCAGAATGATCCGGGAGCCGGGGCGCAGCCGGACGGTCCGGCCCAGCGCCTCCAACTGCTGCAAACCGAACCAAAGGTAAGAGGGGAAGCCGATGACCCGGGTGGGGAAGGGGGAGGCGGCCAGCCGCTCCAGAGCGTGAGCTGCCCCGTCCAGGTCGGGGATGTAGGACGTCCCCCTCCGCTGGAGGGCGTAGGTGCGGCTCAGGGGCGGAGAGAAAAAAGTCAGGCCGTACATGGTGCGGGTCACCCCGGCGTGGTTGTCCCGGTGGGGCTGATAGCCCAGCACCACGCAGTGGGCGGGCACGCCGGAGATGAGCCGGTGCCGCGCCCCCAGCCGCAGCACCATGGGGACCTCCGCCAGGAGACTCCCCCAGTCGAAGCCGATACGGCTGAATGTTCCGCTGGTGCCCGAGGAAGTGACCCGCATGGCCATCCGTCTCTCCGGCATGGAAAAGAGGGCCTCCCGCTTGAAAAGCAGGGTGGGCAGAACGGGGATCCGGGCCAGATCCTCCGTGGAGCGGAGGCTTTTGGGGTCAAAGTCCAGACGCCGGCAGATGGCGGCGTAGCCGGGGCAGTGGGCGATGTGATAGGCGCAGTTGTCCGCCGCCGCCCGGAGAAAGAGGGCGTCGGAGGCGGGGAGGTCGTAGGGCCGGGGGTGCCAGAAGAGGGCCTGCCGGCTGGGCATGGGATCACCGTCCTTTCTGCTGCTATCATAATACAGGCCGGGACAGAGCGCAAGGGAAGCGGGAAAATGCGTTTGATTGCACGGGATCGCTGTGGTACACTTGCAGTGGCCCCTGGCGGGCTTATGGCCCGCAGGACGATCGGCGGAAGCGGAGGGGGAGACAGAGTGGATGATTTGGAGAAGAAATTGAATGTGCCGACGAAGATCGCGCATGTTTTAAATGAAAGAAATGTGGTCTGGGCCGTCGGTGCATCCATGCTGTTATATTTGAGAGGAATCGTGGACGTTTTTCATGACATTGATCTTATGGTATGCGAAAGTGACGTGGAAAAGCTGAAAGAACAGCTTTTGCCCATGGGGGTGCTGGCGCCTCCGAAGCCGGATCAGCAGTACAAAACACGACATTTTTTGGAATTTGTGATCCAGGGAGTTGACGTGGATGTCATAGCTGGATTCGTGATCGTCAAGGATGGACGGGACTACGACTGTCCCTTTGGGCCGGAACAGATCGAGGAGTATCTTCAGCTGAATGGGGAGATGATCCCGCTCCAGTCGCTGAGAGACTGGAGAAGGTACTATGAGCTGATGGGAAGGACTTCCAAAGTGGAAATCATAGACCGCTCCATCCCGGTGGATGGGAAAGAATAGGGGCAGAACGCAATTAAGGGCATCGCCGTTCCGCTGGAACGGCGATGCCCTTAAGCTATTTGATCGAAAAGAGATGCATTGGCGCTTACAAAAAATCAGTCGGGAATATACTCCCGCACCCGCAGAGTGGCCCCCAACCGCTCGGCCAGGGCGCGGCACTGGGCAATGTCCTCGGCGGTCTTGTCCTTGTTGACGATGGTCATCACCACCTCGGGGACGTACCGGGCGGCCTTTTGGGTAAAGTCCAGCATGTCCGCCCAGCCCTGCTTGCCGGTGGAGGGCTGGGTGACGGCGGTGTACTCGGCCTCGTTGGAGCCGTTGAGGGAGATGGAGATCACATCCACCCGGCCCTTCAGCTCCGGGGTCACGTCCCGGCCCAGGAAGCGGTTGGCGTGGCCGTTGGTGTTGATGCGCACAGGGGGCAGCTTCACCCCCCGGCGCTTGAGCTCGTCGATGAGCCAGGCATCGTCGTCCCAGCGGAACATGGGCTCGCCAAAGCCGCAGAACACCAGTTCCCGGTACTGGGACAGATCCCTGGAGAGCAGGTCGTCCAGCGCCTCCTGACGGCTGGGCTCGTGCTCCAGCCACAGGTCGTCGGCGTAGATGCTGCCCTTGTGGCCGTTGTGGCGCAGGCAGAACACACAGGCGCAGTCGCACTTGTTGGTGAGGTTGACGTAGAGCGCCCCCTCATACTCGTAGGTAATGGTCATCATAGCGAGGTATCCTCCAATCCAAAAAATCGCAGGGCGTTTTGATAGGTCGCCTCGGCCGCCGCTTCAGTGGAAATGCCCTTCACCTGGGCGATGGTCTCGGCCACCCGGAAGACATAGCGGGAATCGCACCGCTTCCCCCGAAAGGGCTCGGGGGCCATGTAGGGGCTGTCGGTCTCGATCATGATACGCTCCAGAGGGAGTGCGGCGATGACCTCCAGCGCCCGGCGGGCGTTTTTGAAGGTGACGTTTCCCGTAAAGGAGACGTACCAGCCCAGCTTCTCCACCACCTTGGCGTCCTCGGCGGAGAGGGCGCAGCAGTGGAATACCCCCCGGGTGCCGGGGTGGGCGCGCACCAGGTCCAGGGTGTCCCTGTGGGCGTCCCGGTCGTGGACGATGGCGGGCAGGTCCAGCTCCCCGGCCAGCGCCAGCTGGGCGGCGAAAAAGTCCCGGGAGTTGGCCCGCTCCTCCGGCGTCCTGAGCCAGTAGTAGTCCAGCCCGATCTCTCCGATGGCCGCGCATTTGGGGTGGCGGGCCAGTGCCCGCACCCCGTCCAGGTCGGACAGGGACGCCCCCTCCAGATTTTCCGGATGGAGCCCGGCGGCAAAATAGAGAAAGGGGTATCGCTCGGCCAGAGCCAGGCTCTGCCGGGTGGTGGGCAGGTCACAGCCGGGGCAGACCACCCGCTCCACCCCGGCGGCGGGGAGGGCGGAGAGCACCTCGTCCCGGTCGGAGCCAAAGGCGTCGTCATAGTAGTGGGCGTGGGTATCGAAGAGCCGCATGGGCATCACCTCAAGTCAAAGTACACACATGATACCCTCTTTGGAGAAAAAATGCAAGGCGGGGCGGCTCATGCTGCCGTCAGCCGCTTTTTCAGGCCGATCCGGTCCACGCCGTAGGCCAGCACGGCGAACATCAAACCGCTGCCCACCGCCTGGACCAACGTGCCCAGGAACTGGGGCAGAAAGGCGTTCACGGTGCCGGCGAAGAGGACGTTGGCCACGCCGTAGAGGGCGGGGGAGAGCAGGCCGGAAAGAAAGATGGCGGCCACGTTCCGGGGGCAGAGCACCCGTTGGCTCCTGCTGGTGAAGGGCAGGCAGATGAGCGACTTGACGATCAGGGTGGGCACCACCCACATGGGGGCGGTGAGCAGGTCGGCCAGACCGGCGCCGACGGCGCCGGCGGCCATGGCCCAGGGGGCGGGCAGCAGGCAGGCGCACAGATAGATGAGGGCGTCGCCCAGGTGCACATAGCCTCCGGTGGGGAGGGGAATGTGGAGAATATAGGCGGTGGTGACGGTGATGGCGGCGGCGAAGAGGGCGGTCGTCACCAGGCGGCGGAGCTTTTCGCTGTTCTCTCTCATGGAAAGGACCTCCTTGACGGTTTCGTTTTGTTCTGGTACTATGATAGCAAAATCTGACCCTTTGAAAATATCCAGTTTTTATCTTTTTAAAGGGGTCAAAATGGAGGAAACAGCCATGACGGAACTGACGCCCCAATTTGACGATTCCGCCCCCCTGTATGAGCAGCTCTACCGCTATATTGTGGCCCAGATCCGCTCGGGCGCGCTGCCGGAGGGGGAGAAGCTCCCCTCCAAGCGGCGGCTGGCCGAGCATCTGGGGGTGAGCCTGACCACGGTGGAGAAATCCTACGGCCTTCTGACGGCGGAGGGGTATCTGGAGTCGGCCCCCCGCAGCGGCTACCGGGTCACCCCCGCCCTCACCATGATCCCCACGGAACCGCCCCCGCCCGCCCCGGTCCGGGCTCCCGCCGAAAGCAGACCCGCTCTGGACGACTGCTTTTCCACCTCCGCGGTGGACACCGAGCAGTTTCCCTACGCCACCTGGGCACGGCTTTCCAAGGAGGCGGTGTACGAAAACCCGGCGCTCCTCCAACGGGGAGACGGCCAGGGGGACTGGGCCTTCCGGGGGACACTGGCCAGCTTCCTCCACCAGTACCGGGGGGTGAACTGCACCCCGGAACAGGTGGTGCTGGGGGCGGGGATGGAGGCGCTGATGTGGATCCTCCTCCAGCTTCTGCCCGACGCGGTGTTCGCGCTGGAGGATCCGGGCTACGCCTCCCTGCGGCTGCTGCTGGAAAATCTGCGGCGGCCCTATGCGCCGGTGCCGGTGGACGAGCGGGGGCTGGATCCCGCCGCCCTGCGCTCCTCCGGCGCCGACGTGGCCTATGTCACTCCCTCCCATCAGTTTCCCCTGGGGGTGGCCACTCCGGTGGGGCGGCGCTCCGAGCTGCTTCGCTGGGCCTATGAGGCTCCTGGGCGCTATCTCATTGAGGACGACTACGACTCGGAATTCCGCTATGCCTCCCGGCCCATCCCAGCCATGCAGGGGCTGGACGAGGGCGGACGGGTCATCTATGTGGGCACCTTTTCCCGGACGCTGGCCCCCTCCATCCGCGTGGCCTACCTCATTCTGCCGCCCGAGCTGCTCAAGCGCTACCGGGACAAATTCGGCCACGGGGCGGCTACGGTCTCCCGGTTTGAGCAGGAGGCACTGCGGCGTTTTCTGGCCTCCGGGAGCTACAGCCGCCACCTGCGCCGGGTGGGCAATCTCTACCGCCAGCGGCGGGACGCCCTGGTGGCGGCCCTGTCCGGCTGGGGGGAGGTTCGGGGGAGCGACGCCGGTCTGCATCTGCTGTTCACCCTGCCGGGGCGGCGGGAGGAGGAGCTGAAACGCCGGGCGGCGGAGGCGGGCTACCGGGTCCGGGGCCTGGGGGAATACTGCCAGCGGGCGGTCCCCCGCCCGGGCACTCTGGTGCTGGGCTTTGCCGGACTGCCCGAAGAAAAGGCCCCCCGGGCGGCCGAGGACCTGCGGAGGTCCTTTTTTCGGGACTGAGCGCCAGATTTTTCCCCTTGACATATCGAACGCACGTACTATAATAAAAGCACAAACGTTCGATTGGAGGGCGACGCATGGAGCTGATGGACAAGCTGAACATTCTGGCCGACGCCGCCAAGTATGACGCCGCCTGCACCTCCAGCGGGGTGACGCGCGGCGGGCAGCGGGGAGGCATCGGAACCGCGTCCAACGCCGGGTGCTGTCATTCCTTTTCTGCGGACGGGCGGTGCATCTCCCTTTTAAAGGTGCTGATGACCAACCACTGCCGCTGCGACTGCGCCTACTGCGTCAACCGCCGCTCCAACGACGTGCCCCGGGCGGCCTTTACCCCCCGGGAGCTGGCGGAGCTCACCATCCAGTTTTACCGTCGCAACTACATTGAGGGGCTGTTTCTCTCCTCGGCGGTGCTGAAAAGTCCGGATTACACCACCGAGCGGATGATCGAGGCCCTGCGGCTGCTGCGCACCGAGTACCGCTTCGGCGGCTACATCCATGCCAAGGCCATCCCCGGGGCGGACTCCGGGCTCACCTACCAGCTGGGGCTGCTGGCCGACCGACTGAGCGTGAACATCGAGCTGCCGTCGGAGCGGTCCCTTCAGCTGCTGGCCCCCGACAAGACCAAGGCGTCCATTCTGGCCCCCATGGCCCAGATCCGGGACGGAGCGGAGCGGTCCCGGCAGGAGCTGAAGCTCTATCGGGGCGCGCCGAAGTTCGCCCCGGCGGGGCAGGCCACCCAGATGATCGTGGGGGCCACGCCGGAGACCGACCGGCGCATCCTGGCCCTCACCCAGGGGCTTTATCAAAAGTACCGGCTCAAGCGGGTGTTTTTCTCCGCCTACATGCCGGTGTCGGACAGCAAGCTCCTCCCCGCCCCGGCGGGGTTCCGGCCTCCCCTGCTGCGGGAGCACCGGCTCTACCAGGCCGACTGGCTGCTGCGGTTTTACGGCTTTTCCGCCGAGGAGCTGCTGGATGAGGGGCACGAAAATTTTGACAGCGCGCTGGATCCCAAGTGCGACTGGGCCCTGCGGCACCTGGAGCATTTTCCGGTGGAGGTCAACCGGGCGGACTACGAGGCCCTGCTCCGGGTGCCGGGGGTGGGGGTGACCTCGGCCCGGCGCATCGTCACCGCCCGGCGGTGCGGGCCGCTGACCTTCGAAGGGCTCAAGCGGCTGGGGGTGGTGCTCAAGCGGGCCCAGTACTTCCTCACCTGCTCGGGGCGGATGCTCCCCGGACTGCGGTGCTCTCCCGAGGGGGTGTACCGGCGTCTGGCGGGGCTGGAGCGGGCGGCGCTGCCCGGAGAGAGCTGGGAGCAGCTGAGTCTCTTTGACGGCGCGGCGGCCCTGACATGACGGCCGCCGCGCCATTGCGTCCGTCGGAAGGAGGTGCTACAATGACACAGGTATGCTGCCGCTATGACGGCTCCTTCGGGGGCTTTCTCACCTGTGTTTTTGAACTCTACGCCCACCGGGAGCTCCCGGCCGAGTTCCTCACCCGGGCAGACGGCGCCGTCACCCTCTGGCCGGAGCGGCCGGTGGAGACCGACCGGGCCCGCGCCATGCGGGTGTACCGGGCGCTGGGGGAGAAGGTCTCGCCGGAATTTCAGCGTCTGGTGGAGAAGGGGTTCCTCACCTGCCTGCCCAGGCGGGAGCTGGACCTCGATACCCTCATCCGCCGGGGGCTGGCAGAAGGGGACCGGGTGCGGATGGATCTGGCCGATCCCACCGTGGCCCGGGTGATGCTGGCCCTGCGGAAGCTGGACACCGAGGTGGATCATCTGAAGGGCTTTGTCCGCTTTTCCGAGCTGGACGGGGTGCTGGCGGGGGAGATCGAGCCAAGGAACCGGGTGCTCCCCCTGCTGGCCAACCACTTTGCCGCCCGGCTGTCGGGGGAGAAGCTGGCCCTCTACGACCGCACCCACGGAGAGGCGTTTTTTTACGCCGCCGGAAAGCGGGCCATCCTGCCGGTGGAGGACTTCCGCCTGGGCCCGGCGGGAGAAGAGGAGCTGGGCTGGCGGAAGCTGTGGCGGAGCTTTTATGAGAAGATCTCCATTGAGGGGCGGTACAATCCCAAGTGCCGTATGACCCATATGCCCAAGCGCTACTGGGGGACCATGACTGAATTTCAGACCGAGGAAGAGAGGAAGGCTCTGCCATGAAGATCGAAGGATTCCAGACCCTGACCCTGCTGGACTACCCGGGAAAGGTGGCCTGCACCGTGTTCACCCCCGGCTGCGGCTTCCGCTGTCCCTTCTGCCACAACGCCTCTCTGGTGCTGCCCGGACGGGCGGGGGCGGAGGTGCCCGAAGGGGAGGTCTTTGCCCTGCTGGAAAAGCGGCGGGGAGTGCTGGACGGGGTGTGCGTCACCGGCGGCGAACCCACGCTCCAGCCCGCCCTGCCCGACTTTCTCCGGCGGGTCAAGGCCCTGGGGTATGCCGTGAAGCTGGACACCAACGGGGCCCGCCCCGATGTTCTCCGGGCGCTGGCGGAGGAGGAACTGGTGGACTATGTGGCCATGGACATCAAAAACGCCCCGGAACGCTACGCCGAGACGGCGGGGGTGCCCGGGCTGGATCTGACCCCCATTCGGGAGAGCGCCGGCTTTCTGATGAAAGGCGGGCTGCCCTTTGAGTTCCGCACCACGGTGGTCCGGCCGCTCCACGATTCAGACTGTTTTCAGGCCATCGGAGCATGGCTGGCGGGGGATGAGCCCTATTTTCTTCAGGGGTTTCAGGATTCGGGCGACCTCATCGGAACCGGGCTCTCCCCGTTTGGTGAGGAGGAAATGATTGGATTCCGCTCCATCCTGTCGAATTTCATCCCGAACGCGGCTCTTCGAGGTATATAACAAGATATTGTGTGAAGCAGTTTCGGCGAAACTACATATTGACGAAACCGGCAGGGATGATATAATGGGAAACTGAACGGTCACAATATTTGAGAGAACAGCGGGGGGCATCGGATATGTATCAGGTCATCAAGCGGGACGGCAAGATCGCGGAGTTTAACATCTCCAAGATCTCGGCGGCCATCACCAAGGCGTTTGAAGCGCAGATCAAGGAGTACCACCCCAGCGTCATCGACCTGCTGGCGCTGCGGGTCACCGCCGACTTTGAGGACAAGATCAGGGACGGCAAGGTGGCAGTGGAGGACATCCAGGACAGCGTGGAAAAGGTCCTCAGCGAGGCGGGCTACGCCGACGTGGCCAAGGCCTATATCCTCTACCGCAAGCAGCGGGAGAAGATCCGCAATATGAAGTCCACCATGTTGGACTACAAGGCGGTGATGGACTCCTATGTGAAGGTCACAGACTGGCGGGTGAAGGAAAACTCCACCGTGACCTACTCGGTGGGGGGCCTCATTCTGTCCAACTCCGGGGCCATCACGGCCAACTACTGGCTCAGCGAGATCTATGACGACGAGGTGGCCAGCGCCCACCGGGACGGGGACATCCACCTCCACGATCTCTCCATGCTCACCGGCTACTGCGCGGGCTGGAGCCTGAAGCAGCTCATCCGAGAGGGGCTGGGCGGCGTGCCCGGGAAGATCACCTCCTCTCCGGCCAAGCATCTGAGCTCCCTGTGCAACCAGATGGTCAACTTCCTGGGCATCATGCAGAACGAGTGGGCGGGCGCCCAGGCGTTCTCCTCCTTCGACACCTATCTGGCTCCCTTTGTCAAGGCGGACAACCTGTCCTACTACGAAGTGAAAAAGTGTGTGGAGTCCTTCATCTACGGCGTCAACACCCCCAGCCGCTGGGGCACGCAGGCCCCTTTCTCCAACATCACCCTGGACTGGACCGTGCCTGAGGACCTGAAGAACCTGCCCGCCATCGTGGGGGGGAAGGACATGCCCTTCACCTACGGCGACTGCAAAAAAGAGATGGACATGGTCAACAAGGCGTTCATCGAGACCATGATCGAGGGGGACGCCAACGGCCGGGGCTTCCAGTACCCCATTCCCACCTACTCCATCACCAAGAACTTCGACTGGAGCGAGACCGAGAACAACCGTCTCCTCTTTGAAATGACCTCCAAGTACGGCACTCCCTATTTCTCCAACTACATCAACTCCGATATGGAGCCCTCCGACGTGCGGAGCATGTGCTGCCGGCTGCGGCTGGACCTCCGGGAGCTGCGGAAGAAGTCCGGCGGCTTCTTCGGTTCGGGCGAGTCCACCGGCAGTGTGGGCGTGGTCACCATCAACCTGCCCCGGATCGCCTATCTGGCCAAGGACGAAGCCGACTTCTACAAGCGGCTGGATCACATGATGGACATTGCCGCCCGGAGCCTCAAGACCAAGCGCACCGTCATCACCAAGCTCCTGAACGAAGGGCTTTATCCCTACACCAAGCACTATCTGGGCTCCTTCGAAAACCACTTCTCCACCATCGGTCTGATCGGCATGAACGAGGTGGGACTCAACGCCAGGTGGCTGAAAAAGGACCTGACCCACGCCGAGACCCAGCGTTTTGCCAAGGAGGTGCTGGATCACATGCGGGAGCGCCTCTCCGATTACCAGGAGGAGTACGGCGATCTCTACAATCTGGAGGCCACACCCGCCGAGTCCACCACCTACCGTCTGGCCAAGCACGACGTGGAGAAGTACCCCGGCATCATCACCGCCGCCGAGCCCGGAGGCACCCCCTACTACACCAACTCCTCCCACCTGCCGGTGGGCTATACCCAGGATATTTTTGCCGCTCTGGATGTCCAGGACGATCTCCAGACCCGATATACCTCGGGCACGGTGTTCCACGCCTTCCTGGGAGAGAAGCTCCCCGACTGGAAAGCGGCCGCCGCGCTGGTGCGGAAGATCGCGGAGAACTACAAGCTGCCCTACTACACCCTCTCTCCCACCTATTCGGTGTGCAGGGAGCACGGGTATCTGGTCGGAGAGCAGCACACCTGCCCCCACTGCGGACAGGCCACCGAGGTATACAGCCGCATCACCGGCTACTACCGCCCGGTGCAGAACTGGAACGACGGCAAACTCCAGGAGTACAAGGAGCGGAAGGTCTACGACATCGGAGCCTCCCGGCTGACCCACACCGGGCCGGAGACGGAGGAGCGCGGGGCGGAACCGGCGGCCTCCGGGGGGGAGCCGCTGCTCTTCACCACCAAGACCTGCCCCAACTGCCGGCTGGCGGTTTCGGCCCTGGAGCGGGCGGGGATCTCCTTCCGCCGCATCGATGCCGAGGAGCAGCCCGATCTGGCCCGGGCCAGCGGGGTAAAGCAGGCCCCCACCCTGGTGGTGCCCGTCGCGGGGGGCGGTGCGGAGGTCTATGCCAACGCCTCCAACATCAAGGGCTATGCGGAGGGCTGTGCGGCCCATGTATGACATCCTGATCGTGGGCGGAGGGACCGCCGGACTTACCGCCGCCCTTTACGCCCGCCGGGCGGGCAGATCCGTCCTGGTGCTGGAGGGCGGGGGCTTCGGGGGACAGATCACCGCCTCTCCGCTGGTGGAAAATTACCCCGGGATCCCGTCCATCAGCGGCATGGCTTTCGCCGATGCCCTCACGGGACAGGCGCTGGATCTGGGGGCGGACGCCGAGCTGGAACGGGTGGCCGCCGCCCGGCGGACGGGGGACGGGTTCGTCCTCACCGCCGGGGGGAGATCGTTTTCCGGCAGGGCGCTCGTTCTGGCCACCGGGGCGAAGCACCGAAAGCTGGGCCTTTCGGGGGAGGAACGCCTGGTGGGAAACGGGGTGAGCTACTGCGCCGCGTGCGACGGGGCCTTTTTCGCCGGAGAGGATGTGGCGGTGGCCGGGGGAGGGGACAGCGCCCTCCAGGCGGCGCTCTTCCTGTCCAAGCGGTGCGGGCGGGTCTACCTCGTGCATCGGCGGGAGGAATTTCGGGCTGAGCCCTGCCATGTCGCCGCCCTCAAAAAACGGGAGAACATCACGCTCTGCCTGTCCCGCCAGGTGACAGCCCTGGAGGGTGCGGACAGCCTCACCGGGGTGGAGCTCACCGCTGCGGGCGGCGTCCGGGAACGGCTGCCGGTCACCGGACTTTTCGTGGCGGTGGGGCAGGAGCCGGACAACCGGGTCTTTGCGGATCTGGCGGAGCTGGACGCGGCGGGCTATGTGCGGGCGGGAGAGGACTGCCGGACTTCTACCCCCGGGGTTTTTGCCGCCGGGGACTGCCGTACCAAGGAGCTGCGGCAGCTCACCACCGCCGCCGCCGACGGCGCGCAGGCCGCCGCAGCGGCCTGCAGCTGGCTGGATCAGGCCGGGCTGTGAGGGCCCGGAGCCCGCTG
>NZ_JBNPLQ010000008.1:0-77623 GCF_050313575.1 Candidatus Pseudoscillospira sp. SGI.172
GGGCCGCTTCCCGGGCCAGCTTCTCGATCTCATCGAACCTCCCGGCCTCCAGAAGGTCGGTGGGAACGATCCAGGTGCCGCCGCAGGCCACCACGTTCTTTTGTGTCAGGTAGTCCTTGGCGTTGCCCGGCTTGACGCCGCCGGTCGGCATAAACTTCATCCCGGCGTAGGGGCCGGACAGGGCTTTGAGCATCCCCACGCCACCCACCACCTCGGCGGGGAAGAGCTTCACCAGCTTCAGGCCTTCCCGCATACAAGCCTCCACCTCGGAGGGAGTGGCGGTACCGGGAATGACGGACACGTCTTGCTGCACACACCAGCGCACCGTCTCGAGATTGAGTCCCGGGCTGATGATCGCCTTGGACCCGGCCGCCACCGCCTCCTGGGCGGTCTCGGGGGTCAGCACCGTCCCGGCGCAGATAAACAGCTCGGGCACCGCGTCGGCGATGGCCCGGATAGACCCAGCGGCGGCGGCAGACCGGAAGGTGATCTCCGCCGCGGGCAGGCCGCCGTTGGCCAGCGCTCTGGCCAGCGGGACAGCGTGCTCCACGCAGTCCATTTTAATGACAGGCACGATGCCCACCTGATAAAGAACCTGTTCCATCTCCATGGGAATCACTCCTCTCAGCAGTTCTTCTGCTTGTTTTCCGCCATAAACTTCGCAAGCTGCTCCCGAGTGGGGAGGCCCTCGTTGTCACTGACATGCATGATCTGAATGGTGCCGATGGCGCTGCCCCGGCGGACGGCCTCCTCCAGAGGCAGGCCCTCCAGTACCGCGCTGATGACCCCGGCGGCAAAGCCGTCGCCCGCGCCCACGGTGTCCACGATCTCCTTGGGCGGATAAGCGGGGGTGTGGAAGGAGCCGTCTTTGGTAAAGGTCTCCGCCCCGTCGGCGCCGGTCTTGACAATGACCGTCTTGGCTCCCAGCCCCAGGTAGAAGCTCCCGATGCCCAGCGGATCCTTTCTGCCGCAGAGCGTCAGGCCTTCGTTTTCCCCCGGGAGGACGTAGTCGGCCTGGGCCGCCATCTTGTTGATCTCCTCCACCATCTTCTCCTTGCTGGGCCAGAGCTGGGGCCGCAGGTTGGGATCAAAGAAGATGGGAATTCCCGCTTTTTTGGCCGCAGCCATCAGGTGATAGGTCGTGGCCAGCGCAGTTTCCGAAGTGGCGGGCAGAATGCCGGAGAGATGGATGGCGTCCCACTGGGTGAGGTCCACATCCCTCACATCCTCCGGGGAAATCGTGGAGGAGGCGGAGCCCTTCCGGTAGTAGTAGATGTCCGGATCTCCCTGGCTGGTCTTGCTCTTGAGCATGAAACCGGTGCGGTGGTCCGGGTCGATCTGGGTCAGAGAGGTGTCGATGCCGTTTTCGTTCATGCAGTTGATGATCTGACGGCCGAAGGGATCATCTCCCACCTTGGTAAGGTACCCGGCAGTGTGTCCCAGCCGGGTCAGGCCCACGGCCACGTTGAATTCCGCCCCCGCCACAGAGGTGGAGAAGTGCTTGACCTTCTCCAGTTTGGCCTCCTCCTGCGCGATGAAGAGTCCCATGGGCTCTCCGGCGGTGAGAATACGCTTTGCTTCCATTGGTATGACCCCCTTAGGGCTGTTTGCCGATATAAGCCAGAATGCCGCCGTCCACATAGAGGATGTGGCCGTTGACAAAGTCGGACGCCTCAGAGGCCAGGAACACGGCCGGGCCCATCAGGTCGTCGGTGGTGCCCCAGCGGGCGGCCGGGGTCTTGGCAATGATGAACTGGTCAAAGGGGTGGCGGCTGCCGTCCGGCTGACGCTCCCGAAGGGGAGCGGTCTGGGGAGTGGCAATGTAACCGGGGCCGATGCCGTTGCACTGGATGTTGGCCTCGCCGTACTCGGAGCAGATGTTCCGGGTCAGCATCTTCAGGCCGCCCTTGGCGGCGGCGTAGGCGGAAACGGTCTCCCGGCCCAGCTCGCTCATCATGGAGCAGATGTTGATGATCTTGCCGTGGCCCTTTTTGAGCATCCCGGGGATCACCGCCTTGGAGACGATGAAGGGGGCGTTCAGATCCACGTCGATGACCTTGCGGAATTCGTCGGCGGACATGTCCAGCATGGGGATGCGCTTGATGATGCCGGCGTTGTTGACCAGGATGTCGACGGTGCCGACCTCCTGCTCCACCTTGGCAATGAACGCAGCCACAGCCGCTTCGTCGGTGACGTCGCAGACATAGCCGTGGGCGGTGATCCCCGCCTCTTTGTAAGCGGCCAGGCCCTTGTTCATCAGTTCTTCGTTGATGTCGTTGAATACGATGGTCGCGCCCATGGAGGCGTAGGCCGAAGCGATGGCAAAGCCGATGCCGTAGGAGGCGCCGGTGATGAGGGCCACCTTGCCGTCCAGACGGAAGCTTTTGTCGGTAATCATGGTATCATTCCTTTCCAAAATCGTTCCCCGGAAAACCGCCGGAGAACACAGACATTCTGACGCTGAAAAAAGACCCTATCACCGCAGGTCGGGCACGGCGATATTGTCCATGTCGTCAAATGCCTGATTCTCGCCGCCCATGGCCCAGATAAAGGTGTAGTTGCTGGTGCCGCAGCCGCAGTGGATGGACCAGGAGGGCGAGATCACCGCGTCGAAATTGCGCATCACCAGATGCCGGGTCTGCTGAGGCTGGCCCATGATGTGGAACACGGCGTTGTCCTCGGGGATGTTGAAGTAGGTATAGATCTCCATCCGGCGCTCATGGGTGTGGCAGGGCATGGAGTTCCACACACTGCCGGGGGCCAGCTGGGTCAGGCCCATGGAGAGCTGGCAGGTCTCCAGCACGTCGGGGTGGATAAACTGGTTGATGACCCGCTTGTTGCAGGTTTCCTCCGCGCCGCAGGGGCGCTTGTTGGCGTCCTTCATGGAGATAAAGGTAGTCTTGCAGACCTTGTGGGCGGGGGCGGAGACCAGATAGAACCGGGCGGGATTGGCCCCGTCCTTGCTCCGGAAGGTGACTTCCTTGGTCTCTTTGGTGATATACAGGCAGTCCTCGAAGTCCAGGTCGTACTGCACCCCGTCGGCCACGATGACGCCCGGGCCTCCCAGATTGAACACACCGGCCTCCCGGCGCTCCAGGAAGTAGCGGGTTCCGAAATTGTGCCAGATGTCGATGCCCTGGTCAATGGACACGGTCTTGCTCACGGGCATGATCCCCAGCACCACCATACGGTCCACATGGGAGTAGGTGGCGGTGACCTGGTCGGGCTGATAGAGATCCTCAATGAGGAATTCCTTCCGCAGCTCCTCGGTGGTATAGTGCTTCATGTCCTCGGGACCGGTGGAATAACGAATATCCATGGATGTGATCCTCCTTTAAGCCTTCTGTGCCAGATGGAACCGGAAACCAGCGATATCCTCGGCAAAGTAGATGACCCGGACCTTGCCGTCCGGGCCGCGGCCCGCAGTGGAATCGTCAAAAGCAATTCCCTTGCCCTTGAGGTATTCCATAGCCTTCTCGGTGTCGTTGGTGCGGATGGCCACATGGCCCAGACGCCCCAGGAAGGGCATCTTCATGATCTCAAACTGATCGTTGACAAAGAAGCTGCCGTCGGTCTCCCGGCTGTCAAAGCCGAAAAGCGTGCACAGGGTCTCCACAGTCTGTTTGGCCTCGGCCGCGTCGGACTGATTGACGCCGATGTGGGCCAGTTCAAAGCCCAGCTCTTTTACGTCCATAAATCATACTCCTTTTGCACCCCATCCCTGGAGCAGGCCGCCCGGGAAATACGGAGCCGCAAAAAATTTTAAAGGTTTCTTTGCCTGCACTCCCCTTCAGAAGAGGGGCAATAACAATCAAAGTTTTTTCGCTTGCGCTCTCTTTCAGCAGCGAGACAAAGACTATTAGGTTTTCTTTGCCTACTTTCTTTTTCAAAAGAAAGTAGGTTATCTGGAGAGGTAGCCGCCGTCCACGGGGATAACGGCGCCGTTGAGGTAGTTGGAGGCAGAGCTTGCCAGGAAAATGGCCAGGCCCTTCATATCTTCAGGCGTGCCCCATCGTCCGGCAGGGATGCGGCCCAGGATCTCCTTGTTGCGCCCCTCGTCCGCAATGAGGGCAGTGTTCATCTCAGTTGCCATGTAGCCGGGGGCAATGGCGTTGACCTGGATGTTCCTGCCCGCCCACTCGTTGGAGAGGGCCTTGGTGAGCTGCGCCACGCCGCCCTTGCTGGCGGCGTAGGCCGGGACTGTAAAGCCCCCGAAGAAGGAGAGCATGGAGGCCAGATTGATGATCTTGCCGCCGCCCTGGGCGATCATCTTTCGCCCGGCCAGCTGGCAGAGTACAAACACGGCGGTCAGATTGACGTTCAAAACCGTGTCCCAGTCCTCCAGCGTGAAGTCCTCACAGTGGTTCCGGCGCTGCACCCCGGCGTTGTTGAGAAGAATGTCGATGCCGCCGCCCAGCAGCTCTACCGCCGCGTCAAATACAGCGGGAATTCCGGCCCGGTCGGAGAGGTCTCCCCGCAGCCCGGTAACGTCCAGGCCCTTGGCCCGCAGGGCCTCGGCCGCCTTCAAAACGGCGTCGCTGGATCCCAGGATGACCACCTTGGCCCCAGCCTCCGCCAGGCCCTCGGCCATGCCCAGACCCAGGCCCCGGCCGCCGCCGGTGACCAGCGCCCGCTTGCCTGTCAGATCAAATAAATTCGTCATTGCCGTCTCCTCCTCAGTCAAAGGTGAACATGACCTTCACCGCGCCGGTCCCCTTGGTGGTCAGGAGATCGAAGCCCTTCTGGGCCTCGGCGGCGGGGAGGACGTGCGTGATGATCTTCTCATAGTTGGGATCGGCGCCCACGATCTGGGCGGCCAGGGCGAAGTCCTTCAGCCGGTAGACCCGGGTGAACTGGATATCGGTCTCCTTGGCCATTCCCTTGAAGTAGGGCATCGCCACAGGTTTGGAGTAGGAGGCCACCACCAGGATGTGGCCCTTGACCTTCACAGCGTCCAGCAGCACATCAGCCACAGGCTGCACCCCGGCGCAGTCAAAGACCCAGTCGTAGCCGTCGCCGCCGGTACGGCTCTTGCAGTAGTCGCCCATATCCCCCAGCTTGGTGGGGTCCTGGACCTCGAAGCCCATCTCCCGGGCCAGCGCGGCGCGGGCGGGATCGGTCTCCATCATCACCAGGTCCTGGCAGCCAAACACCCGCAGGGTGAGGGCAACGACCATCCCGATCGTGCCGCAGCCAAAGACCACGGCGTTGTCGCCGGGGGTATACCCCCGCTCCCGCAGGGCGTGGACCGCCACGGCGGCGGGCTCCACAAAGGCCCCCAGCTTGTTGGAGGCATTGTCGGCCAGAGGAATGATGCTCTCCTTGGGCACCTGGACGTATTGGGCAAATCCGCCGTCGCAGTCGATGCCCAGCAGGCCCAGAGTGTTGCACACATGGCTGTTCCCCTCCCGGCAGGGGGTGCAGTGGCCGCAGGAAAGCAAAGGATAGACGGTGACCCGGGTGCCTTTGGCAATGCCGGGGACGTCGTCGGATTCCAGGGTACCGGAAAACTCATGACCCATGACCAGAGGGGCCTTGGCCCGGGGATGGAGTCCCGCGTAAATGTGAAGATCGGTGCCGCAGATGCCCGCGTGGGACACCTTCACCAGGGCGTAGCCCTCCTTGACCTGGGGCACGGGGATGTCCTTGACCGCCAGCTGGTTGGCACCTTCATAAATGATTGCCTGCATATCGTTTCGCCTCCAAAGGTGGGTTTTGGAAAAACACCGCACGCCGGCTCCCCGTCGTGCGGTGCTTTCCCGGCTTATTTTTTGGGTGTGTTGACCGGGTAGCGGACCGGCTCTCCCTTCAGAAAGCGGACGGTCTCCTCGGCACACTTGCGGTTGAGCTCCACAGCGGACTCCTCAGAATACCAGCCCATGTGGGGGGTCACCACCACGTTCTCATGCCGGAAGAGCGGGCTGTCCTTGGAGAGCGGCTCGGCGCACACCACGTCGATTCCTGCCCCGGCCAGCTTTCCGGAGGAGAGGGCCGCCTCCAAGGCATCCTCATCCACCAGTCCGCCCCGGGCCACGTTGATGAAATAGGCTCCGTCCTTCATCTTGGAGAAGGCCGCGGCGTCCATCATCCCCTTGGTCTCGGGGTTCAGGCCGCAGTGGAGAGAGAGAATGTCGGCCTCGGCGAGGACCTCGTCCTCGGTGGCCTTGAACTCGATAAAGTCGGGCGCGTGGAAGCCGGGTTTACCGTAGGCAGCATCATAGGCGATGATCTTGCAGCCCAGAGCCTTCACCCGCTGGGCGAAGGCGGTTCCGATGCGCCCGGCGCCAAGGATGCCCACCGTGCGGGTGGACAGGCGATGGACGGGAACGGCCTCAATATAGTTCCAAACCCCGGCGCGGGTCATGTTGCCGATCATGTGGGTCTTGCGGGTGAGGGAGAGCATCAGGGCCAGCGCCTGATCGGCGACCTCGTTGGTGCCATAGTCGGGCACATTGCAGATCTGCACGCCGTACTCGGTAGCGTCGTCCAGATTCACATTGTCCACGCCCACACCGTAACGCACCACAAGCTTGAGCGTGGGAATGGCCTCAAAGATCTTCTTGTCCATCCTGGCGTACTGGTTGAGGAAGCACACCGCTCCCTGGCACTGCTCGATGACCTCATCCTGCGTCTGGCAGTGGAGCCACTTGAAGTCGAGGCCTGCAGCGTCAAAAATGGCCTTTTCTGTGTCCACATCCTTGTGGTCACAGTCACAGATCATGATTTTGGGATTGAGTTCCATAGCAGCGAATTCCTTTCGTCAGGCAGATGGGTCTAAAAAAGAGGAGGGAAGGGACGGACTCAGCCGCCCACAAAGAACATGTTGAACCCGGCGGGCAGGCTGATCAGGCCCAGCGCCTTGGGGATGAGGAGAGAGAAGAACGGGATATAGGTGATGAGCAGCAGCGCGACCAGCACCACGCCAAAGAATGGCAGCAGCGTTTTGATGACCTGCTCGATCTTCACATTGGCGATCTTGCAGCCCGCGAAGAGGATGGCGCCCACCGGCGGGGTCAGCGTGCCCACGCAGAGGTTCATGACCATCATCAGTCCGAAGTGGACGGCGTTCATCCCGAAGGACTGCACAATGGGCAGGAAGATGGGGGTGAAGATCAGGACCGCCGGAGTGGGATCCATGAAGGTGCCCACCAGCAGCAGGATAATATTCATGATGATCAGGATCACGATGGGATTGTTGCTGATCCCCAGCATGGCGTTGGAGATCATCTGGGGGATCTTGGCAAAGGACATGACCCAGCTCATGATGGAGGACACACACACCAGGAATTCCACCACAGCGGTAGTCTTAACGCTGGCCAGCAGGATCTTGGGCAGGTCCTTCATCTTGATGCTGCGGTAAATAACGCTCAGCAGCAGCGAATAGACCACAGCGATGGCGGAGCCCTCCGTGGCGGTAAAGACGCCGCCCAGAATGCCGCCGATGACGATGACAATGAGCAGCAGGCTGGGAATGCCCTCCCACAGAGTCTTAAGCGCCAGCTTGAGGGGGAACTTTTCGGTGGAGACATAGCCGCGCTTCTTGGCCATAAAACCGGTGAGGATCATACAGCCGATGCCCCAGAGGATGCCGGGGATGTAGCCGGCCATAAAGAGGGCAGCGATGGAGACAGAACCGGCCACGGTGGAGTAGACGATCATAATGTTGCTGGGGGGGATCATCATGCCGGTCGGGCCGGAGGCGATATTGACAGCGGCGGAGAATTCACGGGCGTAGCCCTCCTCCTCCTCCATGGGACCCAGGATGCCGCCCATGGCGGAAGCTGCGGCCACGCCGGAGCCGGAGATGGCGCCGAAAAGCATGTTGGCCACGATATTGGTCTGGGCCAAGGCGCCGGGAAGCTTATGCGCCAGTATTTTGGCACAGCCGATCAATCGTTTGGCGATACCGCCGTTGTTCATGATGTTGCCCGCCAGCACGAAGAAGGGGATGGCCAGCAGGGAGAACGAGTTGGCACCGGTAAAGGTGCGTTTGGCGGCAGTCATCATGGCCTGCTCAAAGGGCAGTACCACCATGACGGCGGCGGCGGCGCCGGCGCCGATGGACAGGCCGATGGGAAAGCCCAGGGCCAGCATGATGACGATACTCACAACCATGACGAGGGCGGCGAGTGCTGCTTGTTCCATAATTTCTTACCTCCTCTTACATGGTGCTTCCGGCATCCTTGCTGATACCGGACTGGCCCTTTTTGTAGTTGTCAAAGGCCAGAAAAATGTTGTAGATAGCGTAGAACAGAATGAACACGCCGGAAATGGGAATGGCAGAGTAGATGACGCCCATGGGGATCTGAAGGGCGGCGTCCACGGTGCCCATCTGCTGGGCTGTGACCATCTTTCCCCCATACATCAAAACCACCAGGGAAAACAGAATGAGTACAACGTTGGTGAGCAGCTCCACCAGCAACAGGGGCACGCCATGAAGTTTATCCTTCAGGACGGTGATGTCCAGATGCTCTCTGAGGCCAAACACGTAGGCAGAGCCATACATGATCATCCAGACAAAGAGGTACTGGGCCAGAGCCTCGGAAATGGCGCTGGGCTTGTTGAAGAAGTAGCGGGTGACCACCTGGTAGGTCACCAGGACGGTCATCACGGCCAGGATGATGATGCACATCCACTCCATGACCTTATCCACCACCCGTTTGACGGCGGTTAACGCTTGCATACAGGGTCCTCCTTTTCTCTTACTTGCCGGTTTTTCCGCAGTTTTATCAGAAGAGGCCCGCAGGAGCCTGCGGGCCTCTTGCTGTTACGTAAGAGTATTGTGGCTATACTGTGGCACTAAAATTGGGCGGTAATTACCGCAGCGCCTGGATCTCGTCGTAGACCTTCTGGGTCATCTCGCTGCGGGCAGCGATCTCCTTGATGAGGGGAGAGACCTTCTCCTGGAAGGGAGCAATGTCGATCTCGGTGATGGTGACGCCGAATTCATCCTTGCACTTGGTGAAGTACTCCTCACGCAGAGTCTCGGCCAGAGAGAACATGGTGTCCACAGACTCGGTGGCGAGCTTCTTCAGAGAGGCCTGATCCTCTTCAGACATGCCCTTGAGCACGTCAGCATTGATGATCAGCTCATCGGGGATCATCAGGTGGTTGGTCAGGGTGTAGTAAGGAGCGACCTCGTACTGGAGCAGGTCGGTGTAGGTGATGATGTTGTTCTCAGCGCCGTCGAGAGTGCCGGCCTGGATGGCAGAGTATACATCGCCCTGTGCCATGGCGGTGCCCACGCCGCCCATGAGGTTCATCATCTGGATCATGGTGTCAGACTGCATGACGCGGATCTTCTTGCCGGCCAGCTGCTCGGGAGTGGTGATAAGTTCCTTGGTGTACAGGCAGCGGGGGCCAAGGCTGTAAGCGGCCAGCACGTTGAAGCCGTTGGCTTCGGTGGTGGAGAACAGCTCGTCAAGCGCGCCGGACTGGAACAGCTTCTTCTGGTGGTCGATACTGTCATAGATGTAGGGAGTGCCGATGATGGCAAAGTCGGGGTTCACGCCCTCGATGATGGAGTTGGCCACGATCGCCATCTCGATGGCGCCGGACTGCACCAGCTCCAGGGACTCCTGCTGAGAGCCGAGCTGCTCGCTGGGATAGACTTCGATGGAATAACGGCCCTCGGTGGCGTCGTAAAGCTTGTCGCTCAGCTCCACCACAGTCTTGGCCTCAGGGTTCTCCATGGTCTGGTTGAAGGAGCACTTCAGGACGGTCTGGCCGACCTTCGCGCCGCCGTTGTCAGCGGGCGCCTGGCTCTCGGCGGCGGCGGACTCGGCAGGGGCTGCAGACTCGGCGGGCTTATTGCCGCCGCAGGCAGCGGCGCCCATCATGAGGGTACCGGCCAGGAGCAGTGCAAGGGCAGATTTCTTACTGGTCATGTTCTTTTTCCTCCTCGAAAAATCTTTATTGCAACCGGCATCTTCGCCGGGGAGCAACCTTGAAAACAGGGGCCTGTGCCGTCCTTTGAAACCGGTTTGCAAAGTCTGCCGAAAAAAGGGAGAGCTTCCTCACCCTTTTACGGTCGAACCGCGAATTTCCAAACGGTTGGGCAATTCTTCATAGACTTGATACTCCGGTCCCTTTCCGGCAATCCGCTCCAGAAGGAGCTCTGCGGAACGCCGTCCCACCATCCAGGAGTCCTGGGTAATGGTCGTGATCCCGGGCGGGATCAGATCCGCCCAGCCCCAATCATCGAAGCCACACACGCCAAAGGCCGCGCCGATCTGGATCCCTGCGGCCTGAATTCCCTGAAGCAGGTTGAGCATGGTCACGCCGTTGACGGCAAAGGCCGCCAGACGCTGCCCGGAATATTTGCTGCGAAAGGTGTCCAGACAACGGACGCAGTCGTTCTTGTCCTCCAGTCGGAACTGGTAGAGCCGCTCTCCGCCGTCGTGCCCGAAGTGATCGCGCAGCGCATCGTAATAGCCCTGATAGCGGAGCAGACGGGGCGCCACATGTCCGTTTCCCTGGGTAAAAAAGGCCACCTGGTCATATCCCAGGCTTTTTAAGTAAGTGACACACTGATAAGTAATGTGATAGCTCTCTGTGGCCACCGTATCCAGCAGCCCGGGTGCCGACAGGCACCGGTCCGCCAGGACCAGGGGGACTCCCCGCTCGTGCAGAGAAATGAGGTATTCGTCGTTCTGTCCGGTGGTGTTGACGATCAGCCCATCCACCTGATTTTCCAGCAGATCCCGGATCCCCATGCGCTCCCGCTCAGGGTCGTCACCGCTGTCCACCAGCAAAAGCTGATATCCAGCAGTCAGACATACGCTGTTGATCCCTTTGACAATCAAAGCGGAGAAGGGACTGGAGATATCACTCACCAGGCATCCGATCAGCCGGCTGTTCCGGGCCTTCAGGCTCTGGGCCATCCGGTTCGGGCGGTAGTGAAGTTGTTCGATGACTTCCTCCACCCGCTCCCGTGTCTCATTGGAGAGCGCATCATACCGCCCGTTGAGGAACCGCGAGACCGTTGTCTTGGAGACCCCGGCCTGTGCCGCTACCTGATCGATGGTGACTGACTTTTTTCGCCCGCCCAGGCTCGGCATATCCGGCTTCCCCCTCTCGGACATTCTCGATTGCGTATTCATCCTACCTCCATGAAACCGGTTTGTCAACGAATTTTTCATAACAAAATCTCACTTTGTGAATAAGTGCTGTTTTTTGAGAATATATTTTGTGCGTTTTGACATGTCTCAATTTTTAGTTGATAATTTATTAACAAAGTCATCGGATGAATTGCGGTAAAAAAGCCCTTTTTTGTCTTTTATTCCTGCTGTGTTCCCTGGAGATAGCGGCGGTTTTCCGCCAGATGCAGGATCATGGCATATCGAGCCCGCTGAGGATCTCGACCGCGAATGGCGTTCACCAGTTCCCGATGTGAGCGAATGGTGTTCTCCTTGAGCTCGTTGCGGGTCAGATCGATGTTCAGGCTGGCCGAGGAGTGAATCACCGGCACGAGAGTGCCCACCACCTGATTGTGGCTGGCCAGCGCAATGCAGCGGTGGAGCTCCACATCCTCCTGCTGATAGACCCGCTCTCCCCTTATAAAACGTTCCACCTTGGCGCACTGGGCTTCCAGGCGCTTCAGCTCGTAGTCCGTGGCGCGGTCAGCGGCCATGGCGGCCATCTCCGGCTCCAGCATCAGCCGCACATCCAGCAGATCCAGTGCGAGCTGTCGATCTTGTTTGGCAAAGGTAAGCCCCAGCGGATCGTCCGACACACCGGGCCGCGGGGAGATAAAGGTCCCCGACCCCTGCCGCACCACGAGGATGTTCCGGGACACCAGTCCCTTAATGGCCTCCCGTACTGTGCCCCGCCCCACGCCCAGGCGGCGGGAGAGCTCCATCTCGGTGTCCAGGCGGTCCCCCGGCCGAAGCTCATTCTCTTTGATGATCCGGATGATCTGTTCTTCCACAGCGACGGAAAGCGGCTTGGTCTCGTTTGTCATGGGTCTTCCCTCTCTTTGTCCCTGCGCCGATGCGTCAGTCGGGAGGCAGCCTCCAAAGACCGGTCTCCTGACAAAACGCGCAACTTTTATTTATTCTACCCTGTTTTTCTTCGAGACGCAAGAGTCGGTTTTCGTTGACAGTGGCCCTGGAACCTTTTATGATAAAGGATAAGAGATCGGAGGGCATCAAAATGGAATTGACTTCCTTATATTACAGGCTTCGCAGTTTGACCGCCTATCGGCCCCTTTTGGAGCAGCCGGTCCTCCGCTCGGCCATCTCCCTTCTGGATCACCTGAGCGGCGGAGCGGGAGAGCCGGCTTTGGATGCCTGGGCAGAATTTTGTTTTCAACTGGAAAAGGCAGGCGCCGAGGGGCCGGGTTCCTGGCTGCTGGAGCAGCTTCGTTACTGCGACGCCCCGTGGCCCCGGGCTGTGGAGTCCGGCTGTTCTTTGCCCGGGGGAGAGCTGTCGGCCCGACGGGATCTGGAGACTTTCTCCGCGCTGTCGGCTCTGGACAGTGCGTCCCTGCGCCAAACCCTGGCCGCCCTTCTCCCCCCGGAGGGCCGTGCCGCCGCGGAAGAGCTGCCCCTTTGGACTTCCGGGCCCGCCTTTGACTTTGATACCCTGTCAAACTGGTACCGGTCACATGGCACCGGGCCCTTCGCCCGCTACCGGGCTTTTTTATGGGAGGACGGCCAACTTCTGCCTGTACCACGGCCTGACGCTCCCGGGAGCGAGACGCTGATGGGTTACCGGCTCCAGCGCGCCCAGGTGGAGGCCAACACGCGGGCTCTGCTGGCGGGGCGGCTGGTCAACAATGTCCTGCTCTTCGGCGACAGCGGCACCGGAAAATCCGCCACGGTCAAATCGCTCCTCTCTCTGCCGGACAGTGGGGATCTCCGTCTGATCGAGATCGAAAAGAACAGCGTGGCACAGATGCCTCAGCTGATCCGTTCCCTGGGTGGCCGGCGGCAGAAATTCATCCTGTTTATCGACGACCTGGCCTTCGACCAGGACGACCGTACCTACGGCGTCCTCAAGACCATCCTGGAGGGCGGCCTGGAGCCCCGCCCCGCCAATGTTGCCATCTACGCCACCTCCAACCGCCGGAACCTGGTTCGGCAGACCTTCTCGGACCGGGAGGGAGACGAGGTGGATCGGGGCGAGACCATTCAGGAAAAGACCGCCCTGGCCGACCGGTTCGGTCTGCGCATCCCTTACCTGGGACTGGCCAAGGCGGAGTATCTCTCTCTGGTGGAGCGTCTGGCTGCCCAGGCGGATATACAGATGCCTCAGGAGGAGCTTTTCGCCCGGGCCGTCCGATGGGATGCCCGTCACCCCGGCCGTTCCCCCCGCACGGCACAACAGTTCATCGCCAGTCTGGCCTGACGCGCATTTTTACATGCTCTTCTTTTATTTTACGCCCAGGAGGTGTTCCTTATGGCAACCCGTCAACCCAGCTATTACCGCCGCAATGACGGCACCGGGATGTTCGACAACCTTCAAGAGGCCTATGACCGTCTGGACGCGATTATTGAAAGCTCCTATGACGGGATCTACATCACCGATGGCAACGCCGTCACCATTCGCGTCAACCGGGCCTATCTGGACATCACCGGCCTGCGGGAGGAAGAGGTCATCGGCAAAAACATGTGGGACATCCAGAAGGCCGGTGTCATCGACCGCTCCGGGACCATCATCGCCCTGTCCACCCGGAAGCCGGCCTCTCTGGAGCAGACCTTCCGCTCAGGCCGCAAGGCACTCATCACCAGCACGCCCGTATTCGGAGAGGGCGACCGCATCGTCATGGTGGTGACCAATGTGCGGGATATGACTGATTTCTATGAACTGCAGGAAAAATTCAAGGCCACCGAAGCTCTGACTCAAAAATATTATTCCGAGATCCAGTTTGCCCGGCGCCAGGTGCTGGATTCAGCCGACCTCATCGCCTCCGACCCCAGGATGCTGGAAGTGCTGTCCATGGTCGACCGGGTGGCCGCTATGGACGCCACCGTACTGCTGCTGGGTGAAACCGGCGTCGGCAAGGAGAAGATCGCCAAGTACATTTATAAGAGCAGCCCCCGAAAGGGAGAGCGATTCCTTACCATCAACTGCGGGGCCATCCCTCCCAACCTCATCGAGTCGGAACTCTTCGGCTATGAGAAAGGCGCCTTTACCGGGGCCAACCGGGAGGGCAAACTGGGCCTTTTTGAGATGGCCGACAAGGGCACGGTCTTTCTCGACGAGATCGGCGAACTCCCTCTGGACATGCAGGTCAAACTCCTGCGGGTTCTTCAGGAGCAGCAGGTCGTCCGGGTAGGCGGCACAGACCCCATCCCCATCAATGTGCGCATTCTGGCCGCCACCAACCGCGATCTGGCGGATATGGTCCGCAAAAAGACCTTTCGGGAAGATCTCTATTACCGCCTCAACGTGGTTCCCATCACCATCCCGCCTCTTCGGGAGCGTCGGGACGATATTCTCCCCTTCACCAAGGCCTTTTTGGCCGAGCTGAACAAGAAATACGGCCTTCACAAACAGTTTACGCCCCCCGCTCTCCAGGCCCTGTTGGACTATGACTGGCCGGGTAATGTCCGGGAACTGCGCAACCTGGTGGAGCGGATGGTCATTATGAGTCCCAACGACCTCATCCGCACCGCCGACCTCCCCTTCCGCGGAAGCTGGACTCCGGGCGTCCTGCTGGACTCGGAGGGCGACGGCCCCATGGATCTGAAAAAAGCGGTGGAAACCCTTGAATTCCAAGCCATCAACCGTGCCTATGCAAAGTACGGAAACGTCCGCCAGGCCGCAGCCAGTCTGATGATGGACGCCTCCACTTTTGTCCGAAAGCGGAAAAAATACTCCGCCGAACTTTTCCCCGAAGAAATACCTGAAATGTGATTGTTTCATTTTTGCAACACGTGTCATTTCTGCAACGCACGTCAAATAAGAAAATAGTGGCCCAGTTGGGTTTAAACGAATTCCTATTGTTGCGCTTCCGCAACAATAGGAATTCGTCCTTTTTAAATTTTTTGAAAACTTTGATTTTTATTTTCCCATCAATCCATTGTGGTGCAATGGCTTTCGGCCTCGCCCAAAAATTTGCGGTGCAACTTGGCACGCCCCTTGCATTATAAATGGGTGTGTTAAGTCCGCGGGACGGTGGGAGACGTCAGCTCGATAGTCAGGCGCCGCGGAGGGAGTTCAAGAAATTCCAGAACATAAGGAGAAAGGTGGTTTACATCCAAATGGCAAATGAAAAAGTATGCTACAGCCGCTACCGTAAGTGGGGCGAGGTCCAGCCGTGCTGGAAGGTGGGTATCTTCAAGATCCGTCTTCCCTTCGTTCACTATGCATGGTCTGTCCCTGAGATGCTCCAGGGCCTGCTGATGTGCGCAACCTGCTTGGGTGCCATCCCCGTCCTCACCGAGGTGCTCGGCGTAGAGTACGGCGTGGCCCTGTCCATGGTCATCATCAACGGTTTCCTGTATAACCTCCACGTCCTTCTGGGCGACCCCGTGGTCCCCGGCTGGATCACCCCCGCCATCCCCATCATCACCGCGTTCCTGACCAACGGCTACGCCATCGGCCCTGACCGCACCCACGCCCTGATCGCCCTGCAGATGGAAGTCGGTATCATCTTCCTGGTGTTCGGCATCACCGGCCTGGGGGCCAAGGTCATCGATATCGTTCCTAACTCCGTGAAGGCCGGTGTTCTGATGGGCGGCGGTATTGCTTCCGTCATCGGCGAGTTTAAGTCCGGCGGTCGTTTCGGCATCTATCCCATCGGTATTACTGTCGGCCTGCTGGTTGCTTATTTCTGCCTGTTCAGCCCCCAGTTCGCCTACATCCGCAAGAACAATAAATTTATCAACGCCATCGGCAAGTTTGGTATGCTTCCCGCCATCATCATCGCCGTTATTGTCGGCCCTCTGGTGGGCGAGATCGCCATCCCCGACATCACCTGGTGGCCTCTGTTCAAGGTTCCTGAGTTCGGCAACATCATCAGCCAGCTGACTCCCTTCGGCATTGGCTTCCCCACTGCCGCCACCTTTATTGCCGCTATCCCCACCGCCGTGGTGGTCTACATCATCGCTTTCGGTGACTTCGTCACTTCCGAGGCCCTGCTGCACCACGCCGACGTGGCCCGTCCCGACGAGGTTCTGGAATTCGATGCCAACCGTTCCAACCTGATCAGCGGCATCCGTAACGTGGTCATGTCCCTCACCTGCCCCTACACTCAGATGTGTGGTCCTCTGTGGGCCGCCGTTACCGCTGCAGTTTCTCAGCGGTATGAGGAGGGTCCCGAGGCGATGGAGTCCTTCTATTCCGGCGCCGGCTCCTTCCGTTGGTCCACCTTCGTGGCCGTATCCCTGATGCCCATCTCCTCCCTGCTGCAGCCGGTGCTCCCCATCGCTCTGTCCATGACTCTGATGGTCCAGGGCTTTATCTGCACCCGCCTGGGCATGGAGATGTGCGAAGACGAGAACGAGCGCGGCATCTGCGGCGTTATGGGTTCTGTTCTCGCTATCAAGGGCGCTGCCTGGGGTCTGGCCGTCGGCCTTCTGCTCCACTTCCTGCTGCACTTCTACAGCAAGAACAAGGCGGCTGCCAAGGCTGCTTCCGCTGGGATCAAGGAGTAATTTTCCCTCCCCTCTCTGCGTTCAACTTTTCTCCCAAGGTTGAATCCCGGCTCTGCCGGAATCCATAGTCCGTTTATTTCTTAAGAGCAAAAACACGAAACGTATCCGCAAAACGTGATGAAAGAAAGGATGAATGAATCATGGCACTGATGACTGGTGAGCAGTACGTCGAAAGCATCCGCAAGATCAAAATGGAAGTCTATATGTTTGGTAAGAAGGTGGAGAACCCCGTCGACGATCCGATCCTCCGCCCCTCTCTGAACTCCGTGAAGATGACCTACGATCTGGCCCAGATGCCCGAGTATCAGGATCTGATGACTGCCGTCTCCCCTTACACCGGCAAGCGGGTCAACCGTTTCACCCACATCCATCAGTCCACTGAGGATCTGATGAACAAGGTCAAGATGCAGCGTCTGTGCGGCCAGAAGACTGCCGCCTGCTTCCAGCGCTGCGTGGGCATGGACGCCTTCAACGCCGAGTTCTCCACCACCTATGAGATCGACAAGAAGTACGGCACCAAGTATCATGAGAACTTCAAGAACTTCATGACCTACTGCCAGGAGAATGACCTGACCGTCGACGGCGCCATGACCGATACCAAGGGCGACCGTTCTCTGGCTCCTCACGCTCAGGCGGATCCCGATCTGTTCCTGCATGTTGTTGAGCGCCGTCCCGACGGCGTGGTCGTCCGCGGTGCCAAGGCCCATCAGACCGGCATCCTGAACAGCCACGAAGTCATCGTCATGCCCACCATCTCCATGGGCCCCGACGACAAGGATTACGCTATCTCCTTTGCTGTTCCTCTCGACACCAAGGGTCTGTTCATGATTGTCGGCCGTCAGTCCTGCGACACCCGCAAGCGCGAGGGCAGCGAGATGGACGTGGGCAACTCCACCTTCGGCGGTGTTGAGGCCCTGACCGTGTTCGACAACGTGTTCGTTCCCAATGACCGGATCTTCCTCAACGGCGAGACCGAGTTCGCCGGCATGCTGGTCGAGCGTTTCGCCGGCTATCACCGCCAGAGCTACGGCGGCTGCAAGGTCGGCGTGGGCGACGTCCTCATCGGCGCTGCCGCCGTCGCCGCCGATTACAACGGCGCCGCCAAGGCCAGCCACGTGAAGGATAAGCTCATTGAGATGACTCACCTCAACGAGACCCTGTTCTGCTGCGGCATCGCCTGCTCCGCCATGGGCACTCCCACCGAGTCCGGCAACTACATCATCGATCTGCTGCTGGCCAACGTCTGCAAGCAGAACGTCACCCGCTTCCCCTACGAGATCGTCCGTCTGGCCGAAGACATTGCTGGCGGCCTGATGGTCACCGCTCCCTCCGAGGCTGACTTCCGCGATCCCAAGCTGGGCCCCGTCATCGACAAGTATCTCCGCGGTGTCGCCAGCGTCTCCACCGAAAACCGTCTGCGCATCCTGCGCCTGATCGAGAACCTGTCCCTCGGCACCGCCGCCGTCGGCTACCGGACCGAGTCCATGCACGGCGCCGGCTCTCCCCAGGCTCAGCGCATCATGATCGCCCGTCAGGGCAACCTGGCTCACAAGAAGGAGCTGGCCAAGGCCATCGCCCACATCAAGGAGTAATCTTTCCTGCTTGCTCGTAGCAGCAAAGCGGCCGGAGAATTCCTCCGCAGCTGGGACGTATCCCGCGTGAGCGGGTCGAACTGAATTAGATCCAGCGTCGGGCCGCCTTCTGCAAATAAAATACATTTGCGGAGGGCGGCCCGGATGCTGTCACAACCCCATCGACGAACGAAACGGAGGATCCAAACATGGCTACATTGGAAGAGATCGAAAAGGTATTGGACGAAAAGGTGCGCCCCCATCTGCGAGAGCACGGAGGTGAATTGAAGTCTCTGAGTTTCGAAGCAGGCACCTATCGTTTTCAATTCCTGGGGCATTGCTCCGGCTGCCCCTCCGCCTACCTCACCACGGAAGAGGTCGTAGCAGAGGAATTGAAAAGAGCCATCCCCGAGATCAAGGACGTCATTCTGGTTCAGCAGGTGAGCGAGGATCTGCTGGCAGAAGCCCGGGCTCTGATGGGCCGCAATCATTCCTGACCATGCCTGTGATCCTTACAGATCCGTTGCGACAGCAAACGTAAAACAATCGGAAAGGGGCCCCAATACTATGGATTGGAAAACTTATTACAAAGAGCATACCATGCCTGCCGAGGAAGCCGTCAACCTGATCAAGTCCGGCAACCGCGTCGTCATCGACCACGCCTGCGGCGAACCCATTTACCTGGTGGACAAGATGGTGGAGAACGCCGCGGCCTACAAGGACGTGGAGATCGTCCACATGGTGGCCATGGGCAAGGGCGGCTACTGCGCCCCCGATATGGGTGAGCATTTCCGTCACAACTCCCTCTTCGTCGGCGCTTCCACCCGGAAGGCCGTGGAGAGCGGCCAGGGCGATTTCACGCCCTGCTTCTTCTTTGAGATCCCTCGCCTGTTCCACACCACCCTGCCTGTGGACGTGGCGCTCATCAACGTGACTCCTCCCGATGAGAACGGCAACGTCTCTCTGGGCGTGTCCTGCGACTACACGGTGGAGGCCGTCAAAACCGCCAAGACCGTCATCGCCCAGGTCAACGCCTGCATGCCCTACACTTATGGCGCCACCGTCATCCCCGTCTCTGAGATCGATGCCTTTGTCGAGCATGACGAGCCCCTGATCGAGCTGGGCAAGCCCAAGATCGGCGACGTTGAGAAGTCTATCGGGGAGCACTGCGCTTCTCTGATTCCCGACGGAGCCACTCTGCAGCTGGGCATCGGAGCCATCCCCGACGCCGTCCTGCTGTTCCTGAAGGACAAGAAGGATCTGGGCATCCACTCCGAGATGTTCTCCGACGGCGTGGTGGAGCTGGTCGAGGCCGGCGTCATCACCAACGCCAAGAAGACTCTGAAGCCCGGCAAGTTTGTCGTCACCTTCCTGATGGGCACCAAGCGGCTGTATGACTTCGTTAACAACAACCCCGACGTGGACATGGAGCCTGTTGATTACGTCAACAACCCCTACGTCATTGCCCAGAACGAGAATCTGATTTCCATCAACTCCTGCGTACAGGTGGATCTGATGGGCCAGGTGTGCTCCGAGGCCGTCGGCCTGAAGCAGATCTCCGGCACCGGCGGTCAGGTTGATTTCGTCCGCGGCGCTTCCGCCTCCAAGGGCGGCGTGTCCATCATGGCCTGCCCCTCTACTGCCGCGCACGGCACCGTCTCCAAGATCGTTCCCTTCCTGGATCACGGCGCTGCCGTCACCACCTGCCGGAACGATGTGGATTATGTCATCACCGAGTACGGCATCGCCCATCTGAAGGGCGAGACTCTCCGCACCCGCGCCAAGAACCTCATTGGCATCACCCACCCCGACTTCCGGGCTCCCCTCATTGAGGAGTTTGAGAAGCGGTTTCACTGTAAATACGAAGCCTGACCGTTTTCTCCTTAAGGACACCGCCCAACATTTGAAAGAATGTCGGGCGGTGTCCTTTTTGCCCTTTTTCCAACTTGCGCGATAAAAAAGGAGGTCCCCGTTTTATTCCCGGGGATCTCCTTTTGATATGCGGTATGACGGTCAAAGTTTTATTTTCTTCGCCTGCACTCTGGGCAGAAACCTTCAAAGACCGTACGGTGACGCGCGATGAAATAGCCTGTCTTTTCGGCCAGCTCACGGTCCAGCTCCTGGTGATAGGGAAGCTCTACATCTTTCACTGCGCCGCATCCCATGCAAAGCAGGTGATAATGCAGGTCCAGACGATTGTCGTAGCGGTCGGCAGTGGGGACCTTGACATGGAGGATCTCCCCGCTTTCCTCAAGAATACTGAGATTCCGGTACACCGTCCCCCGGCTGATCCGCCCGTCCACGGCCCGAACGTCAAGATAGATCTGGTCCGCGCTGGGGTGGTCGCGCCGTGCCCGCACCGCATCCAAAACCAACTGCCGCTGTCTCGTATTGCGAAGCTGTTTCATCTCAGACACTCCCGTGTGTAAAAACTGCTTACATTGTAGTGGGAAGCGCGGTCTGAATCAAGCCCTATGGTCCAATTCGGCCAGTCCCCTTACCTTTTTCAGATCAAGCCCCAGGACCTCAGTCATGCGGCGGCCGTACCCAGCCAGGATCGGCCGGGCAGCAGTGGACCGCGTGGCGGTACTTGATGTTGACGGTAACCGGCGCCACATGGGCGGGGGTGGTGGAACTTGCACCAGACGCGCTCGTTTTTGGCGTTATAAAAGGAGAACATGTGCTCCCCAAAGAAATACATGTTGCGGAAGGAGGCCGGGCCCCCCGGTCGGACATGACCACGGTGGTCTGGTGGAACGTCTCGGGCAGCGGGGTCCAAAAATCCCGGCCGTTCTGGGTGGAGGGGAAGTTTCCTTCCTCCTGTGACCGGCGTTCAAGCCCCCGCCTGGGATCGGCAGAAACAAGCCCTTCCGCACCCGTTCGGTCTGATCCTTCGGTTCTCCGATGCTACACAGCATGGTAAAGGCGCGACCGCCAGCGCCGTTGATACGATCAGGAACGGGACACAAAAAGAAGGCCGCCCGCCAGAAACACGGGCCAAACCCGATCGGTAAAATGATACTCGCACTGGATCTCAATGGGATGAAAAATCCCAACGATCAGAAACGAGCTCCCCCCAATGATCAGTCTGGGGCAAAACATCCTGCATGTACGCTGTCTATTGCGGGATCGAGAGACACATGACCAGTATCCAGAGATAGGCGCAGGTCTTGGGCAGCATCAGCATCCCCACCCCGGGGCTTCGGTTCGACCAGAGCACCACTGGGAGATAGCAGCCAAAGCTCAGTACAATGGCCAGCCACACGGAACTCATTCCGCCCAGCCCGGGCCAGGAAGAAGGCAGCCGCCGTCTCCGCCCCCAGCAGAAAAAAGGGGATATTGCGCCAAATTCCCCAGGAAATGGGCGGGTATCGATCCTGCCAGCGATTCTGCGGCATCAGGCAAAGAAAAATCCGCACCGCCGCCAGAAGAAACGTCAGCCCCGTCCAGACAGGGGCCGGTTTTTGGGCAAAGAGCAGCAGCCCGATCTGCCACAGGAGCAGGTAAAACACCGTCATAGTGATGGAGGTGATCTGCTTGCCCCGGCCCAGTGCCCCGCGCAGCGCCTCTTCTCGGCCCGAGAGGATCACCCGCACCCGCGGGATCAGGTGAAAGGCATCCCCTCCGGCCAGCACCAGCGCCATGATCCCGGCCAACAGCCGCGCCATGCTCTCCCCCGCGCTCCTCAACAGCCAAAGGCCGATCGCCAGTCCGGCGGCCAGATAAAAAAGGTCAAAGACCGCCTCAACCTTGCCAAATACCCGCTTCATGCGTCCCCCAGCCTCTCATTTCTTTGATATCTATTATCAGGACTTAGTATTGATATACTACTGTCTTTCCCAGGGATCGTCAACCCCTTTTTAAAAATTTGGAAATTTTTATTCTCGCTGCAAAATCGCTCACTTTTTTGCAGCACCTGCACAAAAAGGCCTCCGGCCCGGATCATCCCGCACCGGAGGGCACTTTTTCTCTGATCTGCGGTGGGCAGATCACCGCTTTCCCAGCCGGATGACCACCGCCGTCCGGTCGTCTGCCGCACCTACGCGCTTCTCACTCTCCGCCATGATGTCCCGGGCCAGGTCTTTCGGACTGGCCCCGTCAAAGGTGATCAGCATGTCCCGGATCCACTGATCCTCCTCACTGCCCGCCACACCGTCGCTGAGGAGCACCACACAGTCCCCCGGCCCCAGGGAGATCCCGGTGACATCCGGGCCCACACCATCTCCGTCCGCCAACCCTGCGGGAAGAGCAGAACCGGTGAGCCGGCTGACGGCGCCGCCCTTTCGCACATAGGTGGGCGCAGCTCCGTATTTGCAGACCTCTCCCTCGCCGGTGAACAGATCCAGCCGCAGCAGGTCCACAGTGGTAAAGGCGCCCGATTCCTCGTTTTTCAGCGCCAGAGCGGAGTTCACCGTGCGCAATGCCGCGGAGGACTCCAGCCCGGCGCGGAGGAACTCCTCCAGCAGCCGCACGGCCAGAGCGCTCTCCCGCTGTGCGGGGGCGCCGCTCCCCATCCCGTCGCAGAGCAAGACGAAAAGGCTGCCGTCGGCTCGTTTGAACCATGTCCCGGTATCTCCGCTCTCCCGCTGCCCCTCCTTGCGCCGGGCCGCCAGGCCCGCCACCGCCATCAGCGGCTCGGCCTGGAGATAAAGGACCTGCCCCCGCTCCTCTTCGTCCAGCCGGAGAGGAAGGCCCAGCAGATCAGAGATTTTTTTCTGCTCCTCCGGACTGCGGAGCTTCTCCAGGCCATCCCCCCGGATCTCCGCCCGGAGGTGGCCCGCCTCGTCATAATAGGCGGCCACCTCCCCCTCCAGTCCCAGGGCAGTGAGGTGCTGGCGGAGCTTCTTCTCCCGCAGCGGATCTGGCGTCAGATCGGCGGAGAGCTCGGCGGCAGCGTTGGAAAGCACGTCGGCCAGCGCCTCGTACTGCCGGCACACCGCGCCGCGGCTCTCCTTCAGCCGGCTGCGAAACTGCCGGCGGTAGAGCAGCGCGGAGACCTCTTCGTTGGCCGTGCGCAAAAATTCCTGAAAATGAAGGCAGCGGCTGGCAAACCAGGGGGCAAAGTCGCCGCTCTCCCCTTTTCCCCGCTCCAAAAGGGCAGGGAGGGCGTCGTTCAGAGTGTGGTAGGTGCTGACATAGTCGTGTTCCCAGCAGGTGTTCCGCAGGGCGCACTTGCGGCACACCCGCTCCGCTGTCCGGTCAAACACCGTGGAAACATCCTCGTCGTTGGGCTGCCGGGGCGGAAAGGAGGCCCGAAGGCTGTCGTAGACCTGGCGAAACGCCCCGGCAGTGGCGGACAGCCGCTCCCGTACATAGTCGGCCGCCCGGCGGGCCGTCTCCCGCCCCGCCTCCCGGGACAGGAGCGCAGACAGCTGCCGGAGCAGCTTGTCCGGCAGCAGGAGGAAGAGAACAGACGCGATAAATACCTCATAGAGGCTGGAGACTCTGGGCACGCCGTCCCAGCTCCACAGCACCGCCACGGCGTTGGAGATCACATAGGTCAGCGCGCCGAACAGACGGCCCTGTCTCCATCCGGCCCCGGTGAGCAGACCGGAGAATCCATAGGCCATGGCATAGAAAGGGCTCCCGCCTGCGGCCAGATCCATGCCCAGCCCGGCGGCCACCCCCGTGGCCGCCCCCATGCCCAGCCCGCCCTCATGGGCCACCGCCATCACCAGCAGAGCCGCCGCCAGCCGTCCCAGGGACAGGTCCTCTAAAAACGTCACGCCCGCCATGGATACCAGCAGGGTGCCCAGGAGAAAAAAGAGGCTCACTGTCTGCCGGGTGGAGAGAGCGGCATCCTCCCGTTTTTGCTTCCAGGGGGAGAAGGCCAGACGGTAAAAATAGGCGGACGCCCCCGCCAGCAGGACCTCGGTCCCGAAAAACACCACCTGAGCCGGCCTCCAGGCCACATCGCTGAGATAGACAAAACCGGTGATCGCATCCATGGCGGCAGCAATGGCGGGCATAAACCAGCTCTTTTGGCAGAACCTGACATCGCAGAATGCAAAGGACACTGAAAATGCCAGCATGCAGGCAGCGGCGTAGCGCAGTCCTTCCACAAACCCCCGGAAGGTCAAGTAGCCGAAGCAGGCCCCCAGCAGAGCGCATAGCCCCTCCAGGCCGGAGCCGGAGCAGGCGGTCAGTCCAATGCCGAACGGCGCATAGCCGCCGAAGATCTCTCCCCCGGCCAGCACCGCGCCCAGCAGAAAGCGAATGGCACATTCCGCTCCACGGGCCAGCGCGGGTGCCCGGAGCACCACCCTGCCCGTCTGCCCCAGTTCCTCCCCCATTCGGGCCGCCCTGGTCTTCCACTTTGCCGCCATTGCTGTCTCCTCCTATGTAGAAATTTCCAATTTTATCCATCCAGTGGCAGTATAATACAGTCTGAAGGAAAGCTTTGCCGAAATTTGGGAGCTGCTGCGTTTTGTCCAAATGGATTTTCCCAACTGCTGCCGCTTTGGATTGTCAAACCGGGGGATCCGTGCTAAAATAGCTTCATCAATGACACGAACAGGAGAAATTCTCTTGAAGATCGGCAATGTTGAGATCCATTCCCGCCTGGCCCTGGCCCCCATGGCCGGCGTGACCGACCTGGCTTTCCGCGCCGTCTGCCGCCGGCTGGGTGCGGGATACACCGTCACGGAGATGGTGTCGGCCAAGGCCCTCTGCTATCAGGATAAGAAAACCCTCCCTCTGCTTCGGCTGGGAGAGGAAGAGCACCCCGCCGCCGTCCAGCTCTTCGGCAGCGACCCCGCCTGCATGGAGCGGGCCGCCGCCCGGGCGGCCGAGCTGGCGGGGGCCGACGTGCTGGACATCAATATGGGCTGCCCGGTCCCCAAGGTCTGCAACAACGGGGACGGCTCCGGTCTGGCCCGGGATCCGGAGCAGGCCGCCCGGGTGACCGCCGCTGTGGTCCGGGGCGCGGGGACCGTGCCGGTGACTGCCAAACTGCGCCTGGGCTGGGACCGGGGACACCTCAACGCGGTGGAACTGGCCAAACGGCTGGAGGATGCCGGGGCCGCCGCCCTCACCGTCCACGGCCGCACCAAGGTGCAGATGTACTCCGGCCGGGCCGACTGGGACGCCATCGCCCAGGTGCGGGAGGCTGTGTCCATTCCCGTCATCGCCAACGGAGATGTGTTTTCCCCTGAGGACGCAGTGAAAATTCTGAAACACACCGGCTGCCCCATGGCCATGATCGGCCGGGGCGCTTTCGGCAACCCCTGGCTTTTCCAGCAGTGCGCCGCCGCGCTGGACGGCCTGCCCATTCCACCCAGGCCCCCTCTCGCCGCCCGATGCGACACCGTGGTGGAGCAGATCGAGCTGGCCGCCCGGCACAAGGGAGAGCACATCGCCTGCCTGGAGGCACGGAAGCACTATGCCTGGTATTTAAAGGGAGTCCCATATGCCGGCTACTATAAAGAGCAGATCTGCAAGGTGGAGACTCTGGAACAGATCTACAAGATCACAGAAAGGATCAAGCGCGATCTGAAAGACGGCGAGCCGTCATAACCGCACGTCTTTTTCAGGATCGTGCCCCTATTTCAATCAGGAGAGGCAGGTGAGGATATGACGGAGCAGGAACTGGTCGCCGCCGCCCGGAGCGGCGATCCGGACGCCTTTGCCCGGCTGGTGGAGGCCAACCAGACCAAAGTGTACAATCTGGCTTACCGCATGACCGGGAACCCGGAGGACGCCGCCGACCTCACCCAGGAGGCGTTTCTCAACGCCTGGCGCGGTCTGGCCCGCTTTGGCGGTCAGAGCGCGTTTTCCACCTGGCTCTATCGCCTGACCTCTAACGCCTGCATCGACTTCCTCCGCCGCCAGGGCCGGAGGGAGACCCTGTCCATGACCGTGGAGGAAAACGGGGACGAGGCCCGTCAGGCGGAGCGGCCCGACGAGCGCTGGTCCCCGGAACGGGAGCTGGAGCGCCGGGAGGCAAAAGAGGCCCTGGAGGCCGGGCTGGCCGCACTCTCTCCCGACCACCGGCAAGTGCTTCTGCTGCGGGAGCTGGAGGGGCAGAGCTATTCTGAAATTGCTCAAAGTCTCGCGTTGGAGGAAGGCACGGTAAAATCCCGTATTGCCCGGGCTCGACTGGCCCTCCGTGATTTTCTGAAAAAGTCCGGGAACTTTTCCGGCCCGCCGCCGTCCAAAGACTGAACCAATGAAGAAAGGAGGGTGCCCATGCCCAACTGTGAAGAATACGAACTGCTGATCAGCGCCCGGCTGGACGGGGCCCTCTCTCCCGAGGAAAGTGCCCGGCTGGAGGCTCATCTGGCCGGATGTCCTCAGTGTCGAAGGCTGGCGGCGGAGTTGGGCGGCCTGAAGACGCTGTGGGATGAACTGCCCCTGGTCCAGCCCCCCGCCGATCTGAACAGCCGCATCATGGAGGCTGTTCGGAGGGACAATGTCGTTCCCCTGATCCCGTCCGAGTACCGGAAAAAGCCTCTGCAATGGAAGCGATGGGCGGCCTCCGCCGCCGTATTGGCCGTCATTTTGATCGGCGCGAGCGGGCTGCGCCTCTCCCATTCCGGCTCCGCCCCCCAGAGTGCCGGTCTGGCCAGTGTCCAAGAGAATGCCGCCGCTCCTGCCAATGCTAATCCCGAAAACGGCATCACTGGCTTTGGCGCCGCCGCACCGGAAGCCCGGGACGCTGCCCCGGACTCAGACGCCGCAAAGGCAGAGGGCCAGCCGTCCACCGGCCTGACGCTCTCTCTTCCTCCCCAGGTCCAGGCACTGTCCCTCTGTGCCGACCAGGCTTTTCCGGGCTGGCAGACAGACGAATCGGCGGCCACCGACGCAGGGCAGGAGACTTTCTCCCTCCCCCTGGTCCTCCCGGACGGAAGCCGGTGGACGCTCTCCTGCGGGGAAGCGGATGCTTCCGGCCAATATCCGGTCACCTGTCAGAGCGGGGAAACCTCTGCGCATTATCTGGTCGATCTTGCAGCGGGGACCGTTACCCCGGAATCTCCCTAAAAAGAGCTCCGGCGACCCCGTTCTGGGGTCGCCGGAGCTCTCTGTTTTGTCCGGAAAATTCGCTGATTTTCTCTCTTTTACAATCTGTGCATTTTTCTCAAATTTTTGTTGTCATGTAAATATTTTTGAGTTATAATGAACAAGAGCGGTGGAATGGTTTCCAGCCTTCCCACTGTTCCCCATCCCATAACGTAAGGAGAGGAATCAAATGAGCTATTCCGCGCAAAACATCCGCAACGTCTGCCTGCTGGGGCACGGTGGCAACGGAAAGACCTCCCTGGCGGAAAGTATGCTTTATCTCACCGGCGGGACCGACCGTCTGGGCAAAGTATCCGACGGCAACACCGTCAGTGATTACGACCCCGAAGAGAGCAAGCGGCAGATCTCCATCTCCACCTCCATCCTTCCGGTGGAGTATGACGGCTGCAAGATCAACGTGCTGGACACCCCGGGCTATTTCGATTTTTCCGGCGAGGTGATGGAAGCCCTTCAGGCTGCCGATGCCGCCGTCATCGTCTGCTCTGCCAAATCCGGCATGAGCGTGGGCGCTGAAAAGGCATGGAAGTACTGCGCAGACCGGAAACTGCCCCGCATTCTCTATGTCTCCAAAACCGATGAGGACAACGCCGACTACAACGCCGCCTTTGCCAGCATGCGGGAGCATCTGGGAAAGAACGTCGCCCCCATCGTCGCCCCCATCTGGGACGCCGACAAGAAGGTCATCGGCATCATCGACGTGCTCCAAAAGCGCGCCTTTGAGTTCGGCGACAAGGGCCAGCGGATGGAGATCGATGTGCCGGAGGACAAACTCCCCGTTTTGGATGAGCTCTACGACGCTTTGAAGGAATCCGTGGCCGAGACCAGCGAGGCCATGATGGACAAATATTTTGCCGGCGAGGACTTCTCCTATGCCGAAATGATCCAGGGCCTGCGCCAGGGCGTGAAGGACCTCTCCCTCTTCCCTGTGGTGTGCGGCTCGGCCTACACCGGTCTCGGCACCCGCATGCTTCTGGACACCATCATCGAACTGCTGCCCAATCCTCTGGAGGGCCGCCCGCTCATGGGGGAAAACGCCAGCGGAGAGGTGGACGAGTTTGTGGCCGCTCCCGGCGCTCTGCCCGCCGCCTTTGTGTGGAAAACCGTCTCCGATCAGTATGGGAAGTACTCCTACATCAAGGTGCTCTCCGGCTCCATCAAACCGGATATGCCCATGGTGAACGCCCGCACTGGGGAGACCGAAAAGCTGGGCCGTCTGTACCAGATCCGGGGCAAGAAGGCCGAGGAGGTCAAGGAACTGCAGTGCGGCGACATCGGCGCCGTGGGCAAAATGGAGAAGCTCCGGACCGGCGACACCCTGTGCGACCCCCGCAAGGTGGTCCGCATCGAGCCCATCCCCTTCCCCGAGCCCTGCTACTCCGTGGCGGTCGCCCCCAAGGCCAAGGGACAGGAGGACAAGATCGCCTCCGGACTGACCCGTCTGGGCGAGGAGGATCTGACCTTCCACTGGATCAACAATGCCGAGACCCGCCAGATGGTGATCTCCGGCACCGGCGACATGCAGATGGACGTATTGGTCTCCCGGCTCAAGAGCCGCTTCGCGGTAGACGCCGAGCTCTCCGATCCCCGGGTGGCCTACCGGGAGAAGATCCGCAAAAAGGTGGAGGTCCAGGGCCGCCACAAGAAGCAGACCGGCGGCCACGGCCAGTTCGGCGACGTCTGGATGCGCTTTGAGCCCGGCGAACAGGAAGATCTGGAGTTCTGCGTGGAGGTGGTGGGCGGCGCCGTGCCCAAGAACTACTTCCCCGCCGTGGAAAAGGGTATGCGGGAAGCCGTGGTGCACGGCGTGCTGGCAGGCTATCCCGTGGTGAATCTGAAGGCCACCCTGTTTGACGGCTCCTATCACCCGGTGGACTCCTCCGAAATGGCGTTCAAGACCGCCGTACAGTTGGCCTACAAGGCCGGTATGCCCCAGGCCAGTCCCGTGCTGCTGGAGCCCATCGGCGAGCTGAAGGTCTCCATCCCCGACAGCTACATGGGCGACGTCATCGGCGATCTGAACAAGCGCCGCGGCCGTGTGCTGGGCATGACCCCCGACGGCGAGGGCGGCCAGATCGTAGAGGCCGAGGTGCCCATGGCCGAAATGGGCCGCTATGCCATCGACCTGCGCTCCATGACCCAGAGCCGCGGCTCCTTCACCTTCCACTTTATCCGTTACGAGGAGGCTCCTCCCGCCGCCCAGGAAAAAGCCATCGAGGCCGCCAAGGCCATGGCCGAGCTGGACGCCTGAATTGAGAACAAAAATCAGAAAGGAACCCGGCCGGGAATTCCCCGGCCGGGTTCCTTTCTGATCTTCGGTGGGCCATTCAGGTCCTTTATTCCATATTGGACAGCTTGTTGAGGTAGCGATAGATCGTGGTCTCCGTTGTTTGGAGAATTCCGGCCAGCTCAGAGATCGCCCCCTTGACCAGGAAGATCCCCTTTTGATCCAGATTGCGCACGATTTCCAGTTTTTCCTGCTGCGACAGGCGGAGCGGGTCAATATGGTAGCGCCGAAGCTCCTCCTGGATGGCACTGCTCACCATCCCCTCGATGGAAACGTCGAAGCTGTTGTAAAAAGAAGTTCTCTGCTGCGTGTCGTAGGGTCTCTGCCCGGACACCATGATATTCAGCAGGTCTCTGAGTTCCACCAACCGGTCCACATTGACGTTCACTGTCAGCATGGCGGCCAGCTCCCCGGTACCGTCCCGCAGGAACATGGTGGCCGACTTCAGCTTGTTTTTATGTTTGGAGAGCGCCCGGTAGTTGACGATAAAGTTTTCCCTTTCATAGATCCTATCATCCAGAAAGCTCCGCTCCAGAGAGCGCATCTCGCTGCCGACCACCATTTCATCGTCCATGGGATTGATCACATGGAAAACGCAGCGGGCCCGTGCGTCATAAAGGATCACCTCGGTGTCGGGGCTCATCAGCTCGGCGACAAATTGGGTCAACGGCAAAAAATGGTCCATATTTCCAGACATAGGCACACGCCCTCCCTGCAGCAGTGTTTCGCGTTCCTTCAAGGCTTGCAAGGCCTTGATAAATATACAACTTTTCTTATATGATAATATAAAAAGCAAAAAAAGTCCAGTGCAAAGAGCTTGAAACAGGCAGGCCATCCGTACCCCAAACGGACAGTCTGCCTGTTTCCATGAGAGAGATAGATATCGAAATAATAAAGAGATTGTGGCAGCAAATCAGGTTTAGGCTGACAGCAAGTTGACCACCAACTGCACGAATACAGCCGCTATGACCACAGGTACGATGTACTTGACCAGGACCACATAGAGACGGTCGAACTTGATGCCGTCCCCGAGGTTGATCTCATCCACGATCGTCTTGGGCTTGATTACCCAGCCCACCAGAATGATCATGAACAGGGCCCCCAGCGGGAGCAGGATTGCGGAAACCAGCACGTCATTGGTAAAGTCGAAGATGCTGCGTCCGAAGATCATCACATCAGACAGTGCGCCAAAAGAGAGCATCATCAGTACGCCCACCGCAAAGACGATGGCAGCTACGATGAGAGTGGCCTTCTTTCTTTCCACCTTCAATTCATCGGTAAAAAAGCCGACAATGGCTTCCATAATGCAGATGGTAGAGGTGAGGCAGGCAAAAAAGAGCAGCAGGAAGAAAACTGTGGAGAAAAGCATTCCGAACTTCATCTGTGCGAAGATGGCAGGCAGCGTGATAAATACCAGCGGAGGCCCCATACCAGCTTCGATATTAAAGGAGGCACAAGCAGGGAAAATGATAAAGCCAAAGAGGATCGCCGCCAGAGTATCTCCCAGGCCGACCATGATGGTGCTGCTGCCCAGAGACTTTTTCTTGTCCAAATAACTTCCGTAGATGACCAGGTTTCCCGCTCCTACTCCCAATGTGAAAAGTGCCTGTCCCACACCGGCCACCACTGTCTCACCGTTGAGGTTCTCCAGCTTTGGCATGAGATAGAACTCCAGTCCGGCACCTGCGCCGGGGAGCAGAATGGAGCGAATCGCCAGGAATACGATCATGACAAACAGAACCGGCAGCAGAATGTTGCAGACTTTTTCGATTCCGCCCTTGACGCCCCGGAGGACGACAAAGGTCGTGATTCCCAGCATCACAGCCAGCCATAGGATGACCTGGCCGGAGTTGGTAATAAACGAGCCGAACTCGGCCCCCACCTGGGCGGCGTCCATTCCGACAAACACACCTGTGATCGACTTGAACAGGTATGCAACCGTCCAGCCGGCAATGCCGCCGTAGAACCCAAGCGTCAGAGTCAGCGCAATGACACCGATAATGCCCAACAGATACCACTTGGTGCCCGGGAGCAGTTTCTTGAGCGCACTGGTATAGCTGGTGCCGGTCTTGCGCCCAATGGCGAATTCAGTCATCAGCACAGGTGCGCCGATGACAAGCAGTGCGATAATGTAGACCACGATGAAGGCAGCGCCGCCGTAGCGGCCCACCATATAAGGAAATTTCCATACGTTTCCAAGGCCAATGGCGCCGCCCATGGACGCCAGGACAAATGCAATACGGCTGCCAAATTGTTCACGCTTCGGAGATTCCAGGGTGTTCTCAGGTATTTCCATCATAAACCCCTCCTGTCATTGTGACAAGGATCGCGAAGACCTGTGCGTACGAACAAGATAGGATTTGGTATTAACAGGTATTGCGCTGCCGCCCCACACATTTCCCGCTTGACAAGCGAAAAGAACGGGCATATAATATTCAATTGTGGTTTTTGACTCTGCCGCTCCGCAAGGTGCGGAAGTCTGCCCGCTCCGCCGTCGAAAAGTGCCAGCTTTTCGACGGCGTTTTTTGTGCCGAGCCGTTCGATCCACAGACCGGAGCACACGCGGAATGTGGATCCAACCCGAGCAAATCTACTCTTTGTTCCGGCTGTTAGGTCTCCTCTTCATCTTGTGCGTTTGAAATCCCGGCCCGCACCGGACACCAGCACGGGCCGGTGCGGATTACAGCAGCTCGAACCCTGCGGTAAAGTGACGCAGCGCCGTGATGGGGCCTTCGTAGACCATTTTCATACCCCTGTATTCATCCCGATGAGCGTAGATATACTCCAGCGCATTGGCGATGCAGTCCAGGTGATTGTTGGTGTAGACGCGGCGGGAGACCGAGATGCGCATCAGTTCCAGCTCGGGCCAGATGGGATTGCCGTCGGCGTCCTTGCTGCCGAACGCGCAGGCCCCCATTTCCACCGCGCGGATGCCGGCCTCTTCATAGAGGGCCACCACCAGCCGCTGAGCGGGGAATTCATACTGGGGGATCTGGGGGAAGAAGCGGCGTCCGTCCACGTAGATCCCATGGCCGCCGGAGGGCTCCACAATGGGGATCCCCTTCTCTCTCAGGCGGTCTCCGAGATACTTGACCTGGGCAATGCGGGTGTCCAGATAGGCGTCGGTGGTCGCTTCCCGCAGGCCGACGGCCAAGGCTTCCATGTCGCGGCCGGACTGACCGCCGTAAGTAATAAAGCCCTCGTGGACGATGGACTGAACATTGGAATAGAGATAGAAGTCGTGGTTGCGGGTCACGATCAGACCGCCGATATTGACCAGGCCGTCCTTCTTGGAGCTCATGGTGGCCGTCTCGCAGTAGGAGAACATCTCCCGGGTGATCTCCCGGATATCCTTATCGGCATAGCCGGGCTCACGGTGTTTGATAAACCAGGCGTTCTCCGCCAGGCGGGCGCTGTCGATCACCATGGGGATCTTGTGGGCCGCGGCAAACTCGCTGACGGCACGGATGTTGGCCATGGAAACCGGCTGGCCGCCGTTGTTGTTGCAGGTCACGGTGATGATGATGACGGAAATGGAATCCTCCCCGTGCTCATCAATGATCTTCTGAACTTTTCTGAGATCGATGTTGCCCTTGAAATCCTCGGCGGGGCTGGAGGCGTCCAGTCCTGCGTCGATGACACAGTCCACAGGATAGGCGCCCAAGATCTCGGCGTTGCCGTGGAAGGTATCAAAGTGCATGTTGCCCACGGCATATTTGCCGGGTTTGGCGTAGTACTGCGCCATAATGAAGTCAGCGCCGCGGCCCTGGTGGGTAGGCTGCACATAGGGCATGCCAAAGACCTCCTGGGCAGAGGCCTCCAGCTTGTAGAAGCTCTTACAGCCAGCGTAGCTCTCATCGCCCAGCATCATGGCAGCCCACTGTTCAGTGCTCATGGCGGTGGTACCCGAGTCGGTGAGACAGTCCACATACACATTCTCGGCCTTCAGCCGGAAAACGTTGTACTGCGCCTGCTTCAGGTACTCCTCGCGCTCGGCACGGGTGGTCTTTTTGATGGGTTCCACAACCTTGATCCGAAAATTTTCTGCCGTCTGAAAATCACGTTCCATGTAATCACAGCTCCTTTTAAATTTCTTTTATGTCGTCTTTTCTTTTACATTACGATATTAATTTTACATGCTGTAATTAATTATGTCAATACGTGAGATTATATAATAAATGATCTGCATTTTTGTGACATGTTACATATCCTTACTTCATGTATAAAAATTAACACTCTTATAAGGGGGCTTCACACCCTTTGCGTCCGCTTTTGGGCTCAGGTCATTTCCCCCGCCCACCCCTCACGATGGGCACACTCAGGCGGTTCCTGTCCTGTTTTCCCCCCAGAAGGCAAAAAAGGGGACCTGATCTCCCGTTTCAGCGGTTCTTTTTGCGAAAAAGCCTTGCATTGCAGGCGTTTTCATGATATACTCCTTACGATAGTATTGTAAGTATGGTGAGAGTGGGGTTTATTCCTCACTCTTTTTAATTGAAAGAGGGGTTTAAACACCGTATGGCAAAGGTGACCGAAGTGGTTCAGGCCCTGGCCCAGCCCGTGGTGGAGGAAAACGGCTGCACGCTCTGGGACGTGGAATATGTCAAGGAGGCGGGGGTGTGGTACCTGCGGCTCTATATTGATCGAGAGGGCGGCGTCTCCATCAACGACTGCGAGGCGATCAGCCGGGTGATGAGCGACAAGCTTGACGAGGTCGATCCTGTCGAGGGCAGCTACACCTTTGAGGTCTCCTCTGCCGGTGCCGACCGGGCGCTGAAAAAGCCGGAGCATTTCGCCGCCTTTCTGGGCAGCGAGGTGGAGGTGCGCCTCTACCGTCCCGACGGCGGTCGAAAGGACTGGGTGGGTACCCTGTCCGCCTATGCTGACGGCGATGTCACCCTCAACGTTTCCACCGGGGAAAAGACCTTTTTGAAAAAAGACGTGGCGCAGGTCAGGCTGTACGTGCGCGTTTGACTGGGAAAAGGAGAATCAGTATCATGCCGAAGAAAAACCAGAAGGCCCCCAAGACCAACGAGCTGGACGCCGCCGAGTTCTTCACCGCCATTGAACTCATTGAAAAGGAAAAAGGCATCCCCAAGGGCTATATGATGGAGAAGATCACCCTGGCCCTGGTCTCCGCCTATAAGAAGGACCACGAGGAGGCCGGCGACAACATCGTGGTGGACGCGGATCCGGACAAGGGCACCGTCCGCATGTATATTAAAAAGGATGTGGTCGAGACCGTCGACAACCCCGCTGTCGAGATCAGTCTGGAGGACGCCCGCCAGAAGCTGCCTCAGGCCATGCTGGGCGACGTGATCCGCATCGAGGTCAAGACCCGGGATTTCGGCCGCATCGCCGCCCAGACCGCCCGTCAGGTCATCATCCAGGGGATGCGGGAAGCCGAGCGCGGCATGGTCTTTGACGAGTTCACCTCTAAGGAGCATGAGATCCTCACCGGTCTCATCACCCGCATCGACCCCCGCAGCGGAGGCGCTTCCCTGCGCATCTCCTCGGGCAGCGAATTCACCGAGGCCTACCTCGCCCCCAGTGAGCAGGTCCGCGGTGAGAGCTACGTGGAGGGCATGCGGCTGAAGGTGTATGTGGTGGAGGTCCGCCGCTCCACCCGCGGTCCCCAGGTGCTCATTTCCCGGACCCATCCGGGTCTGGTGAAGCGGCTTTTCGAACTGGAAGTGCCCGAGATCTACGACGGCACCGTGGAGGTCAAATCCATTGCCCGTGAGGCGGGCAGCCGCACCAAACTGGCAGTGTGGTCCTCCGATCCCAACGTGGATCCTATCGGCGCCTGCGTAGGCCCAAAGGGCCAGCGCGTGAACAATATCGTCGACGAGCTCAAGGGTGAAAAGGTGGACATCATTAAATGGTCCGAGGATCCGGCCCAGTATGTGGCCGCTGCCCTGGCCCCCGCCGACGTCATCAGCGTCACCACACTGGACGAAGGCAAGAACTGCCGGGTGGTAGTCCCTGACGACCAGCTCTCCCTGGCCATCGGAAAGGAGGGCCAGAACGCCCGTCTGGCCGCCAAACTCACCGGTTATAAAATTGACATCAAGCCCGCCAGCGCCCCCGAAGATCCGGATGAGGACCTCATTCTGGACGACGAGCCGGCCGAGGAATAATCTCCGCCGGACCGCCGCGTTTGGTGGCGCATGACAGCTTCGGGGCGTGCTGTGAAAGAAAGGAGATCTCCCCATGCCGAAAAAGATTCCCCTGCGCCAGTGCGTGGGCTGCCGGGAACACAGGCCCAAGCCCGAACTCATCCGGGTCGTCCGCTCTCCGGAGGGAGAGGTCTCACTGGATTTTAAAGGGAAGAAACCGGGCCGCGGGGCCTATGTATGCCCCGATCCCGAGTGTCTGAAGCGGGCCCGGAAATCCCGGGCCCTGGAGCGGGCTTTCTCCGCCCCCCTGCCCGACGAGGTATGGACGGCGCTGGAGGCCCAGATGGAGGCAGGTGACCGAGATGGATAACAGCGCTCTGCTGGGCCTTGTCGGCCTGGCCCGGAAGGCGGGTAAGATTGAGGTGGGCGAGGAGCCCGTCTCCATCGCTGCCCGCACTCACAAGGCCAGGCTTATCCTGATGGCCGGGGACACCGCCGAAAATACCCAACGGCGGGGCAAAAGTCTGGAAGAGATCGGAAACTGTCCCTGTTTGAGCATCCCCTGTACCAAATCGGAGCTGGGCTTTGCCCTGGGACGGAGTTCCTGCGCGATCCTGGCCATTACCGACACCAGTTTTGCCGCCGCGGCGGCAAAAAAACTGGCCGAACTGGACCCGGAGCTCTGCGGGGAAGCTGCCCAGCGGCTGGATCGAAAGGCAGAAAAGGCCTTTCGCCGCCAAAAGGAGACCCGGGCCAGAGAAAAAGCGGAGCGAAGCTCCGCCCGCAAACCCTGGGCGCCGCCGCCCAAGGCACCCGGATCATGACCGCAAAAACTGTGAGCATAGGCAATCGGGCTTGTTCCAATCAGAAAGGGGGAGAATCCCTCTCCTCTTTTCTCATTGGCGCAAGTCCCCTGTATGGAGGTGGCTTATTTGCTGAATACTAAATATCGTGTCCATGAAGTAGCCAAGGATTTTGGCCGGAATTCCAAGGAGATCGTTGACATCCTCACGGAGTATGCCACGGCCCCCAAGAACCATATGCAGGCGCTGGAGGATCGGGAGCTCTCTCTCATCTTCGAGTACCTGACCCAGCACAACCAGGTGGAGAGCATCGAGAGCGTCTTTGCCGACGTGTATCACGAGCCCAAGCCTGCCGCGCCGGCCCCCCGGCCCGAGGCGGTCAAACCCGCTCCCGGACCCAGAGCCCCCCAGGGCGGCGCATCCGCCCAGTCCGCGCCCCGGAACCAGGCCTCCCGGCCCCAGCAGCCGGCTCCCGCGCAGGCGCAGGGCCAGCCCCGCGCCCAGGTGCCGGCCCAGCGCACGCCCACCAGCCGGGTCCCCGAAAAGAAGCTGGTGGATACCCGCAAGGGCGGCAACGTCAATCTGGAAAAGTACGATGAGCGTCTGGAGAAGATCGCCTCCTCCAAGACCAAGCAGATGGACGCCGGCCGCGAAAAGTTCAAGAACCGCGGCAGCAACCAGCGCCGGGGCAATACCTTCGGCGGCAACAAGCGGCGTCAGGAGGAGCAGGAGAAGATGCGCCGGCTCCAGCTGGAGATCGCCAAAAAGGCTCCCGTCACCGTGAAGATCCCCGACGAGATCGCCGTGGGCGAACTGGCTTCCCGCATGAAGAAGACCGGAGCCGAGGTGGTCAAAACGCTGATGAAGAACGGCATCATGGCCTCCATGAGCGACGTCATCGACTTCGACACCGCGGCCATCATCGCGGAAGAGATGGGCTGCAAGGTGGAGAAGGAGATCATCGTCACCATCGAGGAAAAGCTCATCGACACCGCCGAGGACAAGGATGAAGATCTGGAGACCCGCGCCCCCGTGGTGGTGGTCATGGGCCACGTTGACCACGGCAAGACCTCTCTTCTGGACTATATCCGCAACGCCCACGTAGCCTCCCGGGAGGCTGGCGGCATCACCCAGCACATCGGCGCCTATCAGGTCAATGTGGAGGGCAAGCTCATCACCTTCCTGGATACGCCGGGTCATGAGGCCTTTACCGCCATGCGTGCCCGCGGCGCTATGATCACTGACATCGCCATTCTGGTGGTGGCCGCCGACGACGGTATCATGCCCCAGACGGTGGAGTCCATCAACCACGCCAAAGCCGCCGGGGTGCCCATCATCGTAGCCATCAACAAGATGGATAAGCCGGAGGCCAACCCCGAGCGCATCAAGCAGCAGCTCACCGAGTACGAACTGGTAGCCGAGGAGTGGGGCGGCGAGACCATCATCTGCCCCATCTCCGCCAAGACCGGCGAGGGCGTGGACAATCTGCTGGATATGGTCACCCTTACCGCCGAGATGAAGGAGCTCAAGGCCAACCCCAACCGCTCCGCTCACGGCGCAGTCATCGAGGCCCGCCTGGACAAGGGCCGCGGCCCTGTGGCCACTCTGCTGGTGCAGAACGGCACCCTGAACCAGGGCGACGTCATCATCGCGGGCACCGCCGTGGGCCGCGTCCGCGCCATGACCGACGCCTCCGGCCAAAAGCTGGAGCACGCCGGTCCCTCCGTGCCCGTAGAGATCATCGGTATGGCCGAGGTCCCCGAGGCGGGCGACGACTTCCATGCCGTGGCCGACGAGCGCATGGCCCGGGAGCTGGCCGAGCAGCGCAAGCACGACCAGAAGATGGCCGCCTCCGGCGCGGTGGGTAAGGTCACGCTGGAGGATCTGTTCAGCCAGATCCAGCAGGGCGAAATGAAAAATCTGAACGTCATCGTCAAAGCCGATGTCCAGGGCTCCGCCGAGGCTGTGAAGTCCTCTCTGGAGAAGATCTCCAACGAAGAGGTCCGGGTGCGGGTCATCCACTGTGCGGTGGGCGCCATCAATGAAAGCGACGTCATGCTGGCCGCCACCTCCAACGCCATCATCGTGGGCTTCAACGTCCGGCCCGACGGCAACGCCAAGGCCACCGCCGCCCGGGATCATGTGGATATGCGGATGTACCGGGTCATCTATGACTGTATCGACGAGATCGAGACGGCCATGAAGGGTATGCTCTCTCCCAAGTTCAAGGAAGTGGAGCTGGGCACCGTGGAGGTCCGGGAGGTCTACAAGATCACCGGTGCCGGCATCATCGCCGGCTGCTACGTCACTTCCGGGCGCGTTACCCGCAGCGCCCAGATCCGCCTGGTGCGGGACGGCATCGTGGTCCACGAAGGCGCCATCGGTTCCCTGCGCCGGTTCAAGGATGACGTGAAGGAAGTCGCCCAGGGCTATGAGTGCGGCATCGGAGTGGAGAAGTACAGCGACATCAAGGTTGGCGACACCTTGGAGTGCTTTGAAATGCAGCAGATCCAACAGTAAAAGCCATAGGGGCGGGCATAGCGCCCGCCCCTTTTTTGTGCTTTTCAAGTTCCGGCGGCGCTGCCGCCTCACATCATAAAAGGAGGCCCCATTATGCCCAACAACCGTATCGGACGCATCAACGAGGAGATCCAGCGGACCCTGTCCGAGCTGATCCGTTCAGTCAAGGATCCCCGGGTCCACGGCCTCATCTCCATTACCGGTGTGGAAACCACTCCCGACCTCAAATACGCCAAGGTCCATGTCAGCATTCTGGACAAGAGCGACGCCGATCAAGTGATCAAGGGGCTTAAGTCCGCCGCGGGATACCTACGCCGGGAACTGGGTGCCGAGCTCTCCCTGCGCTGCACCCCGGAGCTGGTCTTCCTGCGGGACGACTCCATCGACAAGGGCGCTCATATTTTGGAAATTCTGGAAGGGCTGGACAAATAAGCATTCGTTCAGGAGGCAATCGCTTATGGCAATGACCATCCAAGCCGCCGCCCGCTGGCTCTCTGATCGGGACGGCTATCTCATCCTCACCCACAAACGCCCCGACGGTGACACCCTGGGCTGCGCCGCCGGGCTTTGCCTGGCTCTCAGGGCGCTGGGCAAGACCGCCTGGATCCTTCCCAACGCCGACGCCACCTCCCTGTTCACCCCCTACCTGGAGGGGGTCCTGGCCCCGGCGGGATTTGTGCCCGAGACGGTCCTCTCAGTGGACATCGCCAGCGAGGGACTGTTTCCCGAAAATGCCCTTCCCTATGCGGGAAAGGTGGCGCTGGCCATCGATCACCATCCCTCCAACGAGGGTTTCGCACAAAATAACTGCGTGGCGGCAGACCGGGCCGCCTGCGGCGAGATCATCTACGACATCGTCGGCCAGTGGTTCCCCGTCACCCGGGAGATCGCCCTCCCCCTCTACGTGGCGGTATCCACCGACACCGGCTGTTTCATGTACTCCAACACCACCCCCAACACCCACCGGGTGGCGGCGGCCCTGATGGAGACCGGAATCGACACCGCATGGGTCAATAAGCGCCATTTCCGCACCAAGAGCTATACCCGTCTGCGCCTGGAGGCGCGGATCATGGAGACGCTGGAGCTCTTGGATCACGGGCAGATCGCCCTGGCTGCCCTCTCCCTGGCTGACCTGGCCGAGCTCAATGCCCGGGAGGAGGACGTGGAAGATATCGCCGCCTTTGTGGGACAACTGGAGGGCGTCCACACGGCCGTCACCATCCGGGAGATGAAGCCCGGGGAATGCAAACTCTCCGTACGAACGGGGGCCGATCTGAACGCCTCCCATGTCTGCGCCCTTTTGGGCGGCGGGGGGCATGCGGCTGCTTCCGGATGCACCGTGATGGGTTCCATTGCCGATGCCAAGCAGGCCATTCTCGGTGCCATTCGCCGGGTGCAGGGGAAAAATGGAGACGGGAGGGACTGACATGCCCAGCGGCATTCTCATCATCGACAAGCCCCGGGACTGGACCAGCATGGACGTGTGCGCCAAACTGCGGGGCGTGTTCCATGAAAAACGGGTGGGACACGCCGGAACGCTGGATCCCATGGCCACCGGCGTTCTGCCGGTCTTTCTGGGCCGGGCCACCCGGGCCATCCAGTTTGCCGAGACCGGAGAGAAGGAATACCTGGCCGGTCTGCGGCTGGGCCTGACCACCAGCACCCAGGACAGCTCCGGGGAGGTGCTGGAACGCCGGCCGGCCATCACAGACTGGGAGCGGGTCCACGCCGCCCTTCTCCCCTTCCACGGCGAGATCCTGCAAGTGCCCCCCATGTATTCTGCCATCAAGATCGGCGGAAAAAAGCTCTATGAATTGGCCCGCAGAGGCGTGGAAGTGGAGCGCCCGCCCCGGGCCGTAACGATCTACGATCTGGAGCTGCTGGAGGAGCTGTCCCCGGACGGGGACTTTCAGCTTCGTGTCCGGTGCTCCAAGGGCACCTACATCCGCACCCTCTGCCACGACATTGGACAGGCCCTGGGCTGCGGGGGTGTGATGTCCTCTCTGATCCGCACCGAGGCCTGCGGCTTTTCCTTGGAACAGGACGCTCTGCCCCTGGCCGAAGTGGTGAACGCCTCGGACCCGCTCTCCCTGCTCCGGCCTCTGGACCAGCTGTTTCGGGACAGGCCCGCCCTTACGGTGAATGCCGCGGGAGAGACACGGCTCCGTCACGGGGCCGGGCTGACCATAAAAAATGTCTCTGACGGGACTTACCGGGTTTACGGCCCGGAGGGAGACTTTCTTCTTTTGGGATCAGTTGCAGCGGGCTCCCTCTCCTCCATCAAGAACTTTTTCGAGGTGTAGCTTTTGAATACAAATGAACACGCCAGGGTCATCGCCCTGGGATTTTTTGACGGCGTCCACACGGGCCACGGCGCGCTCCTCTCCCTTTGTGCCCAGCGCGCCCGGGAACTGGACGCCGTCCCTTCCGCCTTTACCTTCGACACCCATCCCTCCGCGCTGATTTTGAACACGCCGGTCCCTCTTCTCTCCACCCCCGCCGACCGGGCGGACCTGATGCGCCGGTACTACGGCATCCGGGACGTCATCATCGGCCACTATGACGAGCGGATGATGAAGACCCCCTGGCGGGAGTTTGTCACCGAGCTGCTGGTGAAGGAACACCACGCCGTCCACCTGGTGGCCGGTCACGACTTCCACTTCGGATACAAGGGTGAGGGAAACCCGCAGCGCCTGCGGGAGCTGTGCCGGGAGCTGTGCATCGGCTGCGACATCGTGCCCAAGGTGGAACGGGATGGGATCACCGTCTCCTCCACCTATATCCGTACGCTGGTCGCCCAGGGGGAAATGGAGCAGGCGGTCCGCTTCCTGGGCCACCCCTATACCCTCACCGACACGGTCTCCCACGGCAAGCGTCTGGGGACCACCCTGGGCTTCCCAACCGTGAATCTCCACTTCGCCCCCGGGATGCTGGTGCCCGCCCACGGCGTATACGTCACCCGCGTAGTTCTGGAAAACGGAGAGGTCCACCCTGCCGTGACCAATATCGGGGTCCGCCCCACTTTGGACGACGGAGGCGCGGTGACCGTGGAAGGTTTTATCCTCCATTTTGACGGAGATCTTTATGGGCAAAATATTCGTATGGAATTTTTTAAACACTTGCGCAGCGAAAGAAAATTTGATACACTGGAAGAGTTAAAAACTGAAGTAATGAAAAATGCCCGGCAGACTGAGGACTTTTTTGCCGCAAACTGACCCGAAGGGGGAGCCAAGGATGCGCTATAAAAGGATATACCCCGCCGCCATCTGTTACTGTATCTCGTTGGTGTTTTTGGCCTTCGTGCTGGATTCGCCCGCCCATATCTGGGAGGGCATGCAGAAGATCATTTTCATGGAGGACTCCCTCATCACCGACTACATTGAGCTGGCAGGGATCGGCGCCGCCTTCATCAACTCCGCTCTGGTCATCCTCGCCACGCTGCTGATCATCTGGCTGGTAAAAGATCCGCTCAACGGATACACCATTGTCACGCTGGGCCTGATGGGCGGATTCTCCCTGTTCGGCAAAAACATCTTCAACATCTGGCCGATCATTCTGGGTTCCTTCCTCTATGCCCGTTTCCGGCGGGAACCCTTCGTCAAATACTCCAACGTCTCTTTGCTGGCCACCTCGCTGGCCCCAGTGGTCAGCTTTGTATGCTTCTCCGGCGGTGTGTCGGGCTTTTTTGTGGGGATCATGCTGGGCGTCTGCATCGGTTTCCTGCTGCCTTCCCTGTCCGCCTATACCTACCGCATCCAAAACGGCATGAACCTCTACAACATGGGTTTTGCCTGCGGCCTGGTGGCCATGATGCTGGTCCCCGTGATGAGCTCCATGGGCCACGCGCCCACCACCGCCTATTACTGGGCAAAAGGCTACAACTTTACGCTGGGGATCTTTATGGCGCTGCTGTGCGGCACATTTATTCTGGCCGGCTTCTTCTTCTGCGGCCGCCCCCCCTGGGCCGCATGGGCCGGTTACCGGCACCTGCTGAAAGACAGCGGTCGGGCCCCCAGCGACTTTCTTCGTACTTACGGCGCCGCTCCGGTACTCATCAATATGGGTGTGAACGGCCTGATCGGCGTACTTTACATCCTGGTCATCGGCGGCGATCTGAACGGCCCAACCCTGGGCGGCATTTTTACCATCATCGGCTTTTCCGCCTACGGAAAACACTGCCGCAATATCACCCCCATCATGCTGGGAGTCGTGATCGGCGGACTCACCATGCAGTGGAACATCAACGACAGCTCCGTTCAGTTGGCCGGCCTCTTCTGCACCACTCTGGCCCCCATCGCGGGCTGTTTCGGCTGGCCCTTCGGCGTACTGGCCGGATTTCTTCACTCCTCCGTGGTGCTCCACGCCGGTACTCCCGTGGAGGGTATCAACCTCTACAACAACGGCTATTCCGGCGGTCTCATCGCCATCGTCCTCTATCCCACCATCACGGCCATCATCCGTCACCGCCGCCCGGTGCTTCAGGACGAGGATTACTTCGACACCTTCGAGCACGACGAGCCCATCACTCCGGCCGCCCAGTCCAAAAAATAGCGGCTTTGTGCCCGCAAATCAAAAAGTCCCCAAAACGGAGTGGACTCCGTTTTGGGGACTTTTTTTGCAAGGGACCTACAACATTTCCACCACCCGATCACAGAGTCGGGCCAGTTCCGGCACATGGCCTGTGAGCAGCATTGGCCGGCTTAGAGATCGCATCCGCGCTAAAATGCGCTCCGCCCGGGCCAGGTCCACCCCGGCGAAGGGTTCGTCCAGGAGGTAGACCGCCCCGCTCAGCGCCAGGGCCCGGGCCAGAGCCAACCGTCGGGCCATGCCGCCGGAAAGCTGAGCCGGACGCAGCTCTGCCGCCTCTGTGAGCTCAGTCAGGGCCAGAAACTCCGCCGCCCGGCCAGCCTCCGCCTTGGGGAGCACATCCTCTATCTGCTGCCGGACAGTCCGCCAGGGAAAAAGGCGATCCTCCTGAAACAGGAGCACCGCCCGACCCGGCAGGGAGACCTCTCCGCTCTCGGGGGTGGAAAGCCCCGCCAGCACGCGCAGAAGGGTGGTCTTGCCGCGCCCCGACGCTCCGGAGAGAAACGTGAGCCCAGTCTCGGGTACCGAGAGGTTAAAGTGGTCTAAAACCAGCTTTTCTCCATAACGAACTGTTATATCTCTCGCTCGGATCACCTTTCGTATCCCCTCCTCCACCGGTGGAGGGCCCATTTCAGGACTCCCTCGACCGCCAGGCTCATGAGAACGATCACCACGGTCCACGCTACTACGCCGGCGGTATCCAGATAGGCCTTGGCGCTCTGGAGGCCGGTCCCGGCCGCCCAGCGGGGCTGGCAGAGCACCTCCGCCGCCACGCCCGACTTCCAGGCCAGCCCCAGGGCCGTCTCCCATCCGGCGGTCAACGCAGGAGCCGCGGCGGGAAGATAGACCAGGCGAAGGGTCTTGGCCCGGCCGAAACGATAGGCTCCCGCCAACTCCAGCAAAAGGGGATCGGCGGCGGCAATGCCCTGCCGGGCGGAACGCCAGACCACCGGCAGCGCCATGAGGGCGGCCACCGCCACCGGAACCCGGGCCGTAGGAAGGGAAAAGTAGAGCAGAAGAATAAAGGAGACCACCGGAACCGTCCGCACCGCCCGAAGGGCGGGGGAAAACAGCCGGTCGCACCACCGGGAGGCGGCGGTGGCCGCCCCCAGCGCCGTGCCCAGGACCGCCCCCACGCCAAAACCCGCCAGAATACGCAGCAGTGTGGCGGCGGCGGCGCGCCAGAAATCCCCCGTCCCCGCCAAGGTGGCCAGGGAGCGGGCCACTGCCTCCGGTGCGGGGAGGATCAGCTCCTTCCCCACCCAGCGGGCCGTCAGCTCCCACACCAGGAACCAGAAAAGCAGGGGCAGCCCCACATTCTGCAGCTTCTCCCTCATGTTTTACGCGTCTGCGCCGAAATAGAACGCCCCGTCAGGGATGGAGCCGCCGATGGAGGCCGGATCCGCGGCAAAGAGGACCTCGTAGTAGCCCTGGATCCCGGCGATCATGTCGTCTCCGGTGATAAAGCAAAGGTTGGCGTCGGGCAGGGCCTTCTTGGCCACAGCGGCCTTGGGAACGATGCCGTAGGTCTCGGCCAGGGCGGAGGCGTCGTCCAGATTGGCCTTATCAGACATATAGGCGATGGAGGCGCCGTACTCCTCCAGGAAGGCCTTGACCGCCTCAGGGTGTTCCTGAACAAAGGCCGTCCGGGCCACCACGCAGCCCATGGTGAGCACACCTTCGGCGCCGGATTTCTCCCACTCGTCGGTCAGGCTCACCGCTTTGCGCACGTCGGCGTTCTGCATCAGCACACTGGTGGCGGCAGGCACGGGGAGCATGCACAGGTCGATCTCCCCGGAGGCCATGAGAGTGGTGAGCTCATCGCTGGCCTTCCACTCCACCGTCACGTCCTTTCCCGGCTCCAGGCCGTTCTGACGCAGGAGGTAGTTGAGGACATACTCGGGATTGGCTCCCTGGCCTGTGGCGTAGACGGTCTTGCCCGCCAGATCCGCCATGGAGTGCACCGCATCTCCCTTCTCCAGCAGGTAGAGGACTCCCAGCGTGTTGAGGGCCAGGAGCTGAACGCCCCCATCCGTCTTGTGGTACAGAGTGGAGGCCAGGTTGGTAGGTACGGCGGCGATGTCAAAAGGCTCCTCTGCGCGGGACAGGCCGGCCACTGCCTCGGTGGGCTCCGCCAGAACGCTGAAGGTATAGTGATTGACGGCCTCGCCCGCCTCGTTCTCCGCCATCAGCTTGGCGGCGCCCAGCCCGGTGGGGCCTTTGAGCACGGCCACACTCACATCTTCTCCCACAGGGGCGGGGGTGGCTGCCGGCGTCGGCTCGGCTGTGGGGGCAGGGGTCGGGTCGGCCTGCTTGGAGCCGCAGGCGGCCAACAGGGACAAACTGAGTGCGAGGGCCAAAAGTCGCTTCTTTTTCATAGCACAACTTCCTTTCTAAACTGTCATTCAGTCTACTCAATGAGTAGGGTATTGTCAAGAGGGAGGGACCTTTTTCCACACCGGGCATAAAATGGAGCAGCCAAGAAAGGAGGTTTTTGAAATGACCAGGCGCGACAGCCGTACATATCGAACCGCCGCCAGAGCTCACTCCAAGGTTCTGGCCGCCCAGCGCGAGCTGGAGCTGGAAGAAGAGGAGCCCATGCGCCGCTATGTCTTTTCCATCCCGCAGCCGGAACCGGGCATATGCCCCCACTCATCCGAGGGTGCCTCGGCAGCCATGACGCAGGCGCTGGAACAGCTTGCCTGCCAAAATCAGCTTCTCGTAGACCTGCTGGGGGCGGTCAACTCCCTCACTGCGGCTCTGCTGTGTAAAAAGACACCCTAGCCATCCGTTTTACAATTTTCTTATTTTTTTCATTCTGCCTTGCTTCCCCCGTCAAAACTGGCTATACTGAACCATGTCTGTTACCAAAGACGGAAAGGGGAACCTGACCCGTGTCATCCAGTCCACGAAAGAAGAAACGCTCCTCCGGCCCCCGGCGGCTGGCCAAGGTGCTTTATCGGACCCTGGTGGTCCTCTCCGCCGGCGTCGTGATCCTCTGGGCCGGCTGGAAACTGGCCTCCCGCCGGCCCTCCACCGCCGACCCTCCACCCCAATCCTCCTCCGCCGTTACCGACGACCCCGGCACCGAGGAGAATGAGAGCCAGGGCCTCACCCGAAAAGACGGCACCTGGACTTTCCTGCTGGCCGCCGAGGATCAGGTCAGCGGGAGTACGGACACCATCATGGTGTGCACTTACGACACTGTCAACCAGAAGATCGGTCTGGTCTCTGTCCCCCGGGATACACTGGTGGACCGGGATGGGTGGAAATATCACAAGATCAACGCCGCCTATCCCAACGGCAACATCGCCAATCCTCCCGACGGCGGCATTTTGGATCTGAAGGACGCCGTCAGCGAGGTCCTGGGCATCCCCATCGACCACTATGTGCTGGTGGACACCGAGATCTTCGTGGAGGTCGTGGACGAGGTGGGCGGCGTGGACTTCGACGTACCCGTCCACATGAGCTATGATGCCCCTGACCAGGACCTTCATATCCACTTTGAGCCCGGCCTTCAGCACCTGACGGGCCAGCAGGCTCTGGAGGTGGTGCGCTGCCGGAAGAATTCCGACGGGCCCGGGCGCTACCCCCACAACATCTACGACGCCTACCCTGACGCCGACATCGGCCGTACCCGCACCCAGCAGAACATGGTCAAGGCCATCGCCAGGAAGGTCCTCTCCAATCCTCAGAAGTTGGGCAGCTACATTGAAATCTTCTCCCGGTATGTCAAGACCGACCTCTCTTTGGGCAATCTGCTCTGGTTTGCCGACCCCGCCCTGGGCTTCGACTTTGCCGACCTCACCACAGCCACCCTGCCGGGAGACGGCACCGCCACTTACCGGGGAACCGAAGCCTGCTACGCGCTGGATGTGGAGGAAAGCCTGAAGATCATCAACTCCTGCCTCAACCCCTATACCACCGATGTCACCCGGGATATGGTCCGCATGATCCAGGGAGATTGAACACCGCGAGGCCGCCGCGCGCCGGGGATCTTCCCGTGCGAGGCCGCCTCGTTCCGCCTCCGGCCCGCCCCCTTACCCCAGCAGGTCCGGCCCGGGCAGGTCCATCTGCCGTTTCCGATCCGCCGACCAGGCCAGCTTTGCAGCCAGAGCCGCCCGGTCTCCGGAGGCCACTGCCTCCCGGTAGGCGCTCAGATTGCCGATGAGGGTGTCCAGGCACCCCACCAGCGCCGGAGCGTTCAGAGAAAAAAGCTGCGTCCACAGCCCCACGTCCAGCGCCGCCACACGGGTACAGCCCCGGAAGGAGCTGCCCTCATAGCCCTTACAGGCAAACAGGCTGGGATCGTCGCACACCGACACGGCGATGATGTGCATCATCTGACTGGTGTAGGCCAGAATGGCGTCGTGGACCTCGGGTGTGGTGCGCACGACATCCTGGCAGCCGATCCGCTCGGCCAGCCGCTCCATGAGCGACAGATGCTCTGGAGTACTGGTCTCCCGAGGCGTCAGGATGAAATGGGAGTCCCGGAACATCCCGGCAAAGGCGTGCTCCACTCCGGAAAATTCTGTTCCCGCCATGGGATGACAACCGATGAAGTCCACTCCCTCGGGCAGGCACTCCGCCGCGGCCATCACGGCGGATTTCACGCCGCACACGTCGGTAACCAGGCACCCGGGCTTGAACTGGTCCCGATGCCGCTCCAGAAAGTCCAGGATCCCCTGAGGATGGAGGGCCAGCATCACCACATCCGCCCCCTCCACCGCCTCCGCGGCGTTTTCGGTGACCTCGTCGGCCACGCCGTGCTCCCGGGCAAAGCGGAGGGTGGGCTGGGACACATCCACACCCACGATCCGAAATCCCTCAAACCCCTTCAGGGCCAGTGCCATGGACCCGCCGATCAGGCCAAGCCCCACCACCACAAATTTTTTCTCCACTGCCGCTTCCTCCCCGCTTCCGATCCTTTCGTGCTACATCGTGCGTCCCACGCACTCGGCCACTCTGCGGGCCTTCTCCATCAGCGCGCTGAACTGGGGCGGCGTGATGGACTGCTGCCCGTCGCACAGGGCGTGGATAGGGTCGTTGTGCACCTCGATGATCAGGCCGTCCGCCCCCGCGGCGATGGCCGCCAGGCTCATGCGTTCCACCATCCAGGCCTGGCCCCCCGCATGAGAGGGATCCACCATCACCGGCAGGTGGGACTGCCGCTTCACCGCCATGACGGCGGACAGATCCAGCGTATTGCGGGTGAAGGTCTCAAAGGTGCGGATGCCGCGCTCACAGAGAATAACGTTGGGATTGCCTCCCGCCAGAATGTACTCTGCGGACATGAGCCACTCCTCGATGGTGGCCGAAAGGCCCCGCTTGAGGAGAATGGGCTTGTTGAGTTTTCCCAGGCGCTTGAGCAGATCAAAGTTCTGCATGTTCCGGGCCCCCACCTGAATCACATCCACATGCTCGGCGAAGTAGTCGATGTCGTCGGTGGACATAAGCTCGGTGACAATGGGCAGTCCGGTGGCCGCCCGGGCCTTCTCCAGCAGATCCAGCCCCTGGTAGCCCATCCCCTGAAAGGAGTAGGGCGAGGTGCGGGGTTTGAAGGCGCCCCCCCGGAGAGCTGCCGCCCCGGCGCCTTGCACCGCCCGGGCAATGCCGGTGATCTGGGTCTCGCTCTCCACCGAGCAGGGCCCGGCCACCACCAGCAGTTTGTTTCCGCCCACCGCCGTGCCGGGCACGATCTCCACCACGGTGTCATCCGGGTGGTACTTTCGATTGGCCTTCTTATAGGGCTCGCTGACCCGCATGACCCGCTCCACACCGGGAAGGGCCTCCATCTTTTCCACATCAATGTTCTGCGCGTTGCCCTCGGCGCCCAGGATGGTGGTCTCGCTGCCCCGGGAGATCATGACTTTGACCCCGCCGTTCCTCATCTCCTGAATGGCGTGGTCCAGTTCCGCCTGGGTAAAGCCCTGCTTCATAATGACGACCATGATGATTTCTCTCCTTCTTTAACGGTTTTCACATCAAAAAACGCGGCGGCCCAAATCGGGCTGCCGCGTCCTCTTCTCACGCAACGACAGATCCGGTTATGGGCATGGCAAAAAACCGCTATCATAATAGCGGTAGGAATCGCAATAGCCGTGCCAAAGCCCAAAATTCACGATCTGTCACCTGCTTTCCGTGGTTTACTTTAGCGCTTTTTTGTACGAAAGTCAAGTGTTTTTTTGCTTGTAATTTCAGAGAAATATGATATGATATATATCATACAAAAAAAGCAGGATTTAGGAGGACACTCCATGAAGATTTCCACAAAAGGGCGTTATGCCCTGCGGCTGATGCTGGACATCGCCCTCACCAGCTCCGGCCAGCCCGTCCCTCTGCGGGATGTGGCGGAACGGCAGGACATTTCCGATAAATATCTGGAACAGATCGTCACTCAGCTCAGCCGGGCCGGGCTGGTGCGCAGCGTCCGGGGCGCCGGAGGCGGCTATCTGCTGACCCGCGCTCCGGAGGAATACACCGTGGGAGAGATCCTGCGGGTTCTGGAGGGCAGCCTGGCGCCCGTTGTCTGTGCCGAGGAGGGCTGTACCTGCGATCGGATCGATCAGTGCGTCACCGTGGAAGTGTGGACCAAGATCCGCCAGGCGGTGAATCAGGTGGTGGACGGTATGACTTTGGGCGACCTGGTGACCCGCTATCAGGAAAAGTGTGGGCCCTCCGCCTGACGCAGTCCCGGCAAAGAGAAATTTCAAAAGCGACCGCCCCAGCGGAGATGATCCGTTGGGGCGGTCGCTTTTCAGTCAAATGGAAAAACGGCTCACTTTTGAAACAGCTCGGTGGACAAATAGCGCTCTCCCGTGTCGGGCAGCACCGCCACGATGGTCTTGCCCCGGAACTCCGGGCGCTGCGCCAGCGCCCGGGCGGCATAGGCGGCCGCCCCGGAGGAGATGCCGCACAGCAGCCCCTCGGTCCGGACCAGCTCCCGCCCGGCTGCCAGGGCAGCCTCACCGGGCACGGTGAGGACTTCGTCCACCACACCGCGGTCAAAGTTCTCCGGCACAAAGTTGGCGCCGATCCCCTGGATCTTGTGGGGGCCGGCCTTCCCTCCGGAGAGGATAGGAGACTCGGCAGGCTCCACCGCCATCACCTTCACGCCGCTCTTGCGCTCCTTGAGGTAGCGTCCCGCACCGCAGAGCGTGCCGCCGGTACCTACCCCGGCCACCAGCACATCCACTCCGCCGTCGGTATCCCGCCAGATCTCGGGGCCGGTGGTCTCGTAGTGGGCCCTGGGGTTGTCCGGATTGCCGAACTGATCCGGGATCCACGCCCCAGGCAGATCAGCGGCCAGACGCTTGGCCTCGCTGACCGCCCCTGCCATCCCCTCGGCGGCCGGGGTGAGCACCAGCTCGGCACCCAGGGCGGAGAGCAGGTTCCGCCGCTCCAGACTCATGGACTCCGGCATCGTAAGGATGACCCGGTAGCCCCGCAGCACCCCGATGTAAGCCAGGCCCACACCGGTGTTGCCGCTGGTGGGTTCCACAATGACCCCGCCCGGGGTCAGCTTTCCGGTGCGCTCCGCCCCGTCGATCATATAGAGGGCCGCCCGGTCCTTGGCGGAGGAGAGGGGATTCATGCACTCCAGCTTGGCCAGCACATTCCCGTCCGGCGCAAAGCGTCCCAGGCACAGAAGCGGGGTGTTTCCGATCAGGTCGGTCAGAATGGAAGCAGTGTTCATTTTAATTCCCATCTTTCTTGTAGGTTTTTTGCATTTTACTCCATTCCGCATCTTTTGTCAACCTCATTTTCTAACCGAAGCAAACCCGCACGGCCCAGGAGGCCGCCAGGAAGGCGGCAATATCGGCACACAGAGCTGCCGGGACGGCGTAACGCGTCTTGGAGACCCCGGCGGCGCCGAAATAGACGGCAATGGTGTAGAAGGTGGTCTCAGTGGAACCCAGCATAACGGCGGCGGTACGCCCCACTGTGGAATCAGCCCCATAGGTGGAGATGAGCTCTGCCCCTACTCCCAGTGCGGCGTTGCCGCTCACCGGCCGCACCAGCAGCAGTCCAACCGTCTCAGGCGGCACTCCCAGTCGGGTGAGCAGCGGCTCCAGCAGCCGGCCCGCCAGCTCCAGCACACCGGAGGCACGGAGCATATACACCGCCGTCATCAGCCCCACCATGGCCGGAATGATCTTCACCAGAACGCCCAATCCCTCTCCCGCCCCCTGGACCAGTCCGTCGTACACGTCCACCCGGTGGGCCATTCCCCAGAGGGCCACAAAAGCGATGAGGAGGGGCACCACCATATCGAAAAGAAGATCCATCCCTATTCCCTCCACACACTGCCCATAAGTTTGGCCGCCAGGATCCCCACCAATACCGAGATCCCGGAGGCCAGCCATACCGCGGGCAAAATATCAAACGGCGCGGCGCACCCCGCCGCCAGCCGCACTCCGGCCACCGTGGTGGGGATGAGCTGGATGGAGGCGGTATTGCAGACCACCAGCATACACAGACTGTTCGAAGCTTTTCCCGGCGTCCGCCTGGCCATCCGGCGGGCCGCCTGAATGCCCAGCGGCGTTGCCGCGTTGCCCAGTCCCAGCAGATTGGCCGAGACATTGGCTGAAACGGCATCCATGGTCTCCCGATCATTTTTGAAGTCGGGATAGAGCCGGCACAGAATGGGGCGCAGCAGCCGGGAAAGCCCCGCTGCCAAACCGGAGCGCTTCATCACCTCCATGACCCCCATCCACAGGCACATCACCCCCGCCATGGTAAGGCAGAGCTGGATGGCAGCGGCGGCTCCCTCTACTGCGGCAGCCGCCACTGCCGATCCATTTCCAGACCAAAGTCCGTATACCACGGACACAACGACCATTCCAGTCCAAATCCAAGACATTGCCATTGCTTTTCCCTCCTGTCCCTCCAACCTATGCACCGGTGGGCCAAGCTATACCAATGCCTTTTCTCGACTGATTTCCAGTTATTTGAAATTATATCTAATATTTTCTTCTAAATTTTCCAAATTTTGATTGACAAATTAACATCCTATGTTATAATTACGTTAAGATTTTCAGAAACAAATATCAAAGGAGATAGAACTGTGAAATCAACCGGAATCGTTAGAAAAGTAGATGAGTTGGGGCGTATCGTGCTCCCAATCGAGCTGCGCCGCACTTTGGACATTGAGGAAAAGGACTCCCTGGAGATCTATGTGGACGGCTCGTCCATCGTTCTTCGGAAGTATCAGCCTGCCTGCGTCTTTTGCGATGACGCCAGCGATGTGATCAACTACAAGGGTAAGACCATTTGCAGGAACTGCCTGCGGGAGTTGGGTGCGCTGTAATCTTTTGCTCAGGATCCAAGGGGCCGAACGCCGTTTTGCGGCGGCCCTCTCTTTGTGCCATGGTCATTCCGCCACAGCAGGCCGTTCCTGCGTTTCGGCTCAGCCTTTCCGAAAAAGGTGCGGACATTGCTTCAAAAGCAATGTCCGCACCTTTCTACATTTTTCCCCATCTTTCGACGTTTTAATACAAAACCTCTATCTCTCCTTGATAGCCGCCGCATACAGCTCGTTCCGGGTCAGGCCCAACTCTTTAGCCGCCTGTTTAACTGCGTCTTTCCGGGAAAGCCCCCCACTCTGAAGGTCCCCCACCCGCTCCAGCCCCTGCCCGATAGTCGCTCCTTCTGTCTCTATATGGCGGACACCCTCCACCACCAGCACAAACTCGCCCCGGGGCGCTTGCGTCCGATAGCGCTCCACCGCCCCGGCCAGTGTGGTCCGGTCGACCTCCTCATGGAGCTTGGTCAATTCCCGGCAGAGAGAGACACGCCGATCCCCACCGAAGGCCGCCGCCAGATCTTCCAGCGTAGCGGACAGCTTGTGCGGCGCCTCATAAAAGATCATGGTCCGCTCCTCGGCCGCCAGCGTGTCCAGCAGGGCGCGGCGGTTTTTCCGGTTCATGGGCAGGAATCCCTCAAATGTAAAGCGGGCCGTGGGAAGCCCCGAAACAGCCAGAGCGGTGATGAGCGCGCAGGGGCCCGGGACGGCCACCACCTCCACTCCGTTTTCCGCGCACAGCGCCACCAGGTCCTCTCCGGGATCGCTGACCGCCGGTGTCCCGGCGTCGGTGACCAGAGCCCCGTTCTCCCCGGCCAGCAGGCGATCCAGCACCTGCCGGCCGGCTTCCGCCGTGTTGTGCCGGTAGTAACTCATGAGACTTTTCTTCAGTCCCATATGGTTGAGCAGCCGCAGGGTCACACGGGTGTCCTCGGCGGCAATAAAATCCACTTCCCCCAGCGTCTCCGCCATCCGGCGGGAGATGTCTCCCAAATTTCCGATGGGGGTGGGGACCAGATACAGCGTTCCGGCCATCCAAAGGGCCTCCTTTTCAAATCAGATCGGGCAGGACCGTCAGACCGGGCCTGCCGCCCTTCACGCCCTCGGCCAACACTGCGTAAGGCAGCTTGTCCGGGGCATGGCGGCAAAATTGGAGCCGTTTGGGCTCCAATCCGGCATCCTGCAGAGCGGCCAGCACTCCGGCGAGCCGCTCCGCCCGGTGGACCAGCGCGAAGCGGCCCTTCCCCCGGAGCGCGCCCGCCGCGGTCCGGCATAGCTGCGGCAGTGTGCAGCCTTCCTCCATCCGGCCCGGGCCTCCCAGGCCCCCGGAGCCAGCCGGATACCAGGGTGGATTGGAAATCACCAGATCCACACCCCTGGGCAGCGGTACCTCCCGCAGGTCCCCGGTGAGGATGCGCCCCTCCAGGGCATTTTCAGCCAGATTCCCCCGGGCCGTTTCCCCGGCTTCCGGATCAAGTTCCACCCCCGTGAGGGTCAACCCCTCCTCCCGCCGGGCACAGAGCAGCAGTAAAAGCCCTGCCCCGCAGCCCAGGTCCAGAACAGAGTCTCCCCGACGAAGCGTGCAGAACTCCCCTAAAGCCAGACTGTCCCCGCCCAGCGGAAAGCATGTTTCCGTCCAGCGGTAGCGGAAACGCCCCAGGCGCTCTTCGCCGCCCCTCACAGACGCCCCGCCAGGCGACGCACGATACGGGCGGTGAGTCCCCAGATCGGCCGGTTTTCCCAAAACCAGACCGGAACCTCAAACGCCCCCTCCCGCCAGGAATATCCCTCGGGGAAGCCCAGTGCGGCAGAGGGAAAGTCCTCCGGCGGCACGGTGACCACCGCGCAGCGGTAGACTTCAGGCGGTGTGCGGCGGAAAAAGTCCAGGGGAACGGTAAAGACCTCCTGCACCTCTGCGGGAGAAGGGTGAATCGCCTCCCGCCAACCGGAGTTCAGGCGGGCCAGAACAGGCTCCGTCCAGAATCCAGACGCGTGGCGCTCCCGCCCGAGAGCCGGGCCAAGCTCCACAAAGGATGCCCCCAACCCCAGCTCCTCCTCCGTCTCCCGAAGGGCCGCCCCAGCAGGATCTTCCCCCAGCTCGATGGCGCCGCCCGGAAAACAGACCTCCCCGGGCTGTGTCCGCAGCGAGGCCGCGCGCACTTCAAAGAGAAGCGAGAGCTCCCCGTGCTCTTCCACCACAGGCACCAGAACAGCATAGCTCTGCTGCTGTTTTCCCGTGCCGCTTTTTTGGGCCAGACGGTCCGTCAGTTCTCCATAGGTCATAAAGCCTCCAAAATGCCGTTTAGTTTTTCATAAAATTGCCCGACGTGAATCCCGTCCAGCAGGCGGTGATTTAACTCCAGAGACAGGGAGAGCATCTCCCGCCCGTCCCCGTCCGGCATATATTTCCCCCAGCTTGCCCGCGGGATGGAATCCCAAGGCGTCAAATCCCGCTCATTGGAAAGTGCGGTAATGGGAAGCCAGGGCAGAGAGGTAAAATAGATCAGTTGATCCTCCGGCCAGAGTCCCTGGGGCAGGAACTCCTTCTGTGTGCGGCTGGCCGCCCGGGCTTTGCGGCAAAACGCCTCCATGTCCGCTCCCGCCTCCATCGTCACGATATAAAAATCTTCACTCCCCGGTCGAAGATCGGTAAAGCTGGGCACCAAGGTATCATGGCGGATAATGCTCCCTTCCCGGTCCTTGTAGTGGAATGCCTCCACCCCATCCATTGCCTGTGTGACCGCATGGACCATGGCATAGTAAAAGGACACGCCCCGCCGACGGCACCACCGATGAAGCCCCGTCACATCAACTGGAAAAGTCACCGACCAGAAGGGCCAGGCCAGACCGGCGAAAAATTCATAACGTTCCTTCCGCGGCCAGCTTTCCCGATCCACCACCGTCACATTCCATTCCTCCCCAAGTGACCAGACACAGTATAGCACGAAGGCAACCTGAAAAGCAACCGCGATCCGTCCCGCGTGTGCCGGGCGAAATGAGGCCCCACAGACTTCCGGTACCGCCGAAAATCTATGGGGCCTGAATGCTCCGGCAAACGCCCTGTCAAAGGTCATTCCCGGCTCAGCCGTCTTCTTTCTCCTTTTTATCCCCGAAGGACAGATAGACCCCCGCTGCCGCCAGTGAGAAGGCCACTGCCAAAATGCCCACCGTCACAGTTGGGTTCGCGGCTTCTGCCACGGAGCCGGTCTGAGGAAGATTTCCCAGAGGAATCGCCTCGTCAATGATCTCGATCTCCTCTTCCGGGAGAGTGGCCGGCTCGGAAGCCAGGGGCACCTTCTCCTCCTCAATGATCCCTTCCGGCAAAGAGCCTTCCGGAACCGGCTCCTCGGTTAGGATCACCTCGGGCGGCACGGTCGGCGCCGTCGGAGGCTGGGGAGTGGGCCTGACAGACGGACCTGGATCGGAATCCTTGGAGGAAGGGGTCACCGTGGGTGCCGGATCCGGAGTCGCTGTCGTCTCAGGGTCCGGGGTCACCGTCGTCTCGGGGGCCGGGGTCACCGTCGTCTCAGGGTCCGGGGTCACCGTCGTCTCGGGGTCCGGGGTCACCGTCGTCTCGGGGTCCGGGGTCACCGTCGTCTCGGGGTCCGGGGTCACCGTCGTCTCAGGATCCGGGGTCACCGTCGTCTCGGGGGCCGGGGTCACCGTCGTCTCGGGGTCCGGGGTCACCGTCGTCTCGGGGGCCGGGGTCACCGTCGTCTCGGGGTCCGGGGTCACCGTCGTCTCGGGGTCTGGGGTCACCGTCGTCTCGGGGTCCGGGGTCACCGTCGTCTCGGGGGCCGGGGTCACCGTCGTCTCAGGGTCCGGGGTCACTGTCGTCTCGGGGGCCGGGGTCAACGTCGTCTCAGGGGCCGGGGTCACTGTTGGATCGTCAAAAGAAAATCCTCCATAGTAAAAATGGCTGATCTTTCCGGCATCGCTCAGCAGATAGACTTCCCCATCCACTTCTGCCGCATAATAGGTTCCGGCATTATTCTCCTCCACAGGAAATGGTCCCTCTCCGGAAACAAAATATGCCTTTTTGCCAGGCGAAAGCTGCACACTGGAGGTGGTAATCGCGCTCCATAGAGCAGCCTGCTCCTCTGATGAAAGCTCCTCCGGCGTCCAGATCAAACTCCAAGGCCCTTGCTTGACAGCCAAAAAAGTGTGGCCGGAAGCCGCAATTCCAAGCCATTCTCCCGACTCATCCTTTGAGAAAAAGCCTGTTTCTTCATCCCTCGTAAACTTTTCGGCATCCTTGGTTGCAAGCTGATCCTGATCTGTCAGTCCTTCGCTATTTGCCATTGCCGCCAGAGGCAGCAAGGCAGTCATCAGCATAACAGTAAGCAACAAAGCCAGCCCGCGTTTACAGGTCTTCTTTTCTCTCATACTGTTTCACCCCTCATCCCATCTAGATCCCATAAGGTTCTTTTGTTCCTTCAGTATAGGTATTTGGGGTTACATTACAGTAATTTTTAAAATCTTTCATTGCCCCTTTTTCCGTTTTGTGCTCACTCCCCTGAAAACGCAAAAAAGCGGCGAAGATTTCTCTTCGCCGCTCTCCAAATTCAGCTATGTAATTCTTCTCAAGCCATATCAATCTGTGCCATGGAACTGTGGCGGATCGGCTTCCACTCCACCTTCTGGAACAGGGCCGCAACAGAGATGGGGACATAAGTCAGCATGAACAGCGGGAACGTGACCAGATACGCCAGCTTCTGCCAGGACGAGGCACGGATAGCTTTCCATTCACTGACCACTGTGAGGACTCCATACAGGAACATCCCGAGATAGAAGTTAATCAGCCACTCCATCAGGAAGTGCCCCGTCAGAGACAGCACACGTCCCACCACAAAGGTCGGCGCAGACACGCAGGCCAACAGGATCAGGCCGTTGAGCGCACCGCCCAGCACCGCCAGCAGCATTCCCGGAGCGATAGTCATGAAAATATCATAACAGCCCAGGCCCCGGCGACCGCCCCGGAGAATTCCGCGGAGAAGGGGAAGCGCATAACTCCTGTCCACCTGATAAAAGCCCTTGGACCAGCGCATCCGCTGATCCCACGACTGGCGGAAGGTCGTGGGCTGCTCGTCATAGACCACGGCCCCGCCGCAGTAGCCGATGCGGTGGCCGTCCGCGGCGCACGCGGCGGAGAACTGGATATCCTCCGTAAGCAGGTGGTAAGGCCAGCCGCCCTTTTCTTTGATGATGCGCGCAGAGACAAGAAACCCCGTACCGGAGATGTGGCAGTTGGTGCCCAGCGCCATCCGGGGTGCGTTGAGGAAGCGGGCCTCCCGCAAAAACCAGATGGAATAGCCGGCGGTGATCCAGTTCTGACCAAAATTCTTGGAGTTGCGGTAACAGGTGATGGCATCCAGTCCGCCCCGGTCAAAGGTGCGGTTCATCTCGGAGACGAAATTCCCATCCACCAGATTATCGGCGTCAAAGACAAAATAGCCGTCATACCGGTCGGCCAAGCCCTCCGAGGCCAGCCGTTTGAGCAGATAGTCCAGCGCGTAGCCCTTGCCCACTTCGTTGTGGTTGAAGCGGCGATAGACTGTGGCGCCCGCCCGTCCGGCGGCGCCCGCGGTATCGTCGGTACAGTTGTCCGCCACCACATAAATATCCAGCAGTTCCGCCGGATAATTCTGCTGTTTCAGGCTTGCAATGAGTTCCCCGATGACCCCTTCCTCGTTCCGGGCGGAGATCAGCGCGGCATAGCGATGTAGGGTCACGGGCGGACGGCGGTCTTTCCACCTTCTGCGCACCAGCCCCAGCAGCAGATAGCCCATCTGATAGCAGTACAGGATGGCAACGGCCCACCCGATAGCTGCGTTAAAACTCTTCATCAAGAGAATCATACTCATGGGGATCCCTCCCATCTTTATCGTTCTTTTTGCAATCCATATCTTAGTCACCTGGGAATCAATTTGCAAGTGTCAAAACGGAGAATTAAGAGATCGTTAAGAAAATCTTTTTAGTTCATTTATAAGGGACTGTTTCCAGACAGAGTTTCCCTTCTTTTTTCCGCACCCGCCCCGATTTTTTCTCTGGTCATTTTATATATGTTTCGCGCTTGAGCAACCTCTGTTTTTTTATCCTCCCGGAAAGTCCGTGCAAAAAACAAGCGGCCCGTTCCTCCTTCGGAACGGGCCGCGAATCTGTACAGATGGGCCCTCTCACATCCGCTCCGGCGCGGTGACGCCGATCAGTGCCAGGCCGTTGGCCAGGACGGAGCGGGTGGTGTCAGCCAGCTTGAGCCGGGCCTCCGCCACCGCCGGGACTTCCCCCTTGATGCGGTCGGCGTTGTAAAAGCGGTGGAAATCTCCCGCCAGGGAGATGAGATAGCGGTTGATCTGAGCCGGGTCATAGTCCCGCCCCGCGATGCGGATCTCCTCAGGGAACCGGGCCAGCGCCTTGATGAGGGCCTGCTCCTCGCTGCCGGACAGCAGGGAGGCGTCCACGTCTCCGGCAGCCGGAACCATCATTCCCTCCTCCGCCATCTTGGCGCACAGGGAGCAGATGCGTGCGTGGGCGTACTGGACGTAGTAGACGGGGTTGTCGCTGTCCTGGCGCACCGCCAGGTCCAGATCAAAGTCCAGGGGACTGGTGGGCTTGGAGTTGTTGAAGAAGAACCGGGCGGCATCCACGCTGATCTCATCCAGCAGATCGTGAAGGGCAATGGCCTTGCCGGAACGCTTGCTCATCCGTACTGGCTTGCCGTCCTGAAGCAGGTTCACCAGCTGCATGAGCACGATGACCAGCCGGTGGGAGCCGTCCAGCCCCAGGCCGTCCAGGGCGGCCTGGAGGCGGGCTACATGGCCGTGGTGGTCGGCGCCCCAGATGTTGATGGCGGTGTGGTAGCCCCGGTCCTTGAGCTTGTTGCTGTGGTAAGCAATATCGGCGGCAAAGTAGGTATAGAAGCCGTTGGCCCGGCGGAGCACGTCGTCCTTCAGCTCCAGCTTGTCCACCTGCTCCTGGGTCTTGCCCTCCCGCAGGAACTTCTCCTTGAGAAGCTGGGTGGTGTTGAGCCACAGGGCACCGTCCTTTTCATAGGTCCAGCCCCGGCTGGTCAGCTCGGCCACTGTGGCAGCCACAGCACCAGACTCATGGAGAGAGGACTCCAGGAACCACCGGTCATACTCGATGCCGTATTTCAGCAGGTCGCTCTTCATCTTGGGGATGTTCACGCCCAGGCCGTACTCCGCCATGCGCTCCAGGCGCTCGGATTCAGGCAGCTCCTTCCAGCTGTCCCCGTGGGCCGCGTAAATGGCCCGGGCCAGTTCCTTGATGTCCTCACCGTGGTAGCCCTCTTCGGGGAAGGGGACGTTCTCCTCCCCCAGGAGGATCTGCATGTATCGGGCGTCGATGGAGGTGGCGAACTTGTGGATCTGGTTGCCCGCGTCGTTGACGTAGAACTCCCGCCACACGTCGTAGCCCAGCCGTTCCAGCACGGCCGACAGCGTATCTCCCAGCACGCCGCCCCGGGCGTTGCCCATGTGCATGGGGCCGGTGGGATTGGCGGAGACAAATTCCACCATCACTTTTTCGCCCCGGCCCACGTCGCTCTGGCCGTACAGGCTGCCCTCGGACTCCACCGAGGCCAGAACCTCCCCGAACCACTTTTTGCCCAGAGTAAAATTCAGAAAGCCCGGCCCGGCGATCTCCGCCTTGTCAAAATAGGTGCCGTCCAACTCCAGGTGCTCCAGCAGCGCCTGGGCGATCTCCCGGGGGGGCTTGCCCAGAGCCCGGGCAGCCGCCATGGCGAAGGAAGAGGCATAGTCCCCGTGGCTGACGTCCTTGGGGATATCCACCTTGGAGCGGATCTCCGCCCCCGCCGGGAGCCGCCCCGCGGCAGCGGCTTTTTCATAGGCGCTCTGGGTGAGGGCCGACACCTGCTCCCGGGCGGCCTGGATCAGATTGGACATAGGTAATTTCTCCTTTTTCTCCGGGGACAGGCGAGTCCCGCCGCCCCGGTTCCTCTTTTGCGAATTCCTTTCCCCGTGCTGTCACTGGGAAATCAGCGAACGCTTCTTCTCCCGCACGCTGATTTGAAAGAGATTCATCCCGGCCACCTTGTGGTCGATCTCGATGTTATAGTCGATCTCAATATCGCCGCCCCGGTCATCGATGGCGGCCCGCATCCGGCGGGTGCTGATCCCCACGGCCAGATTGCCGTATGGGGTCTCGTACATGGACAGGTGCCGGCGGCCCTCCTGAAAGACCATCTGGGAGTTGACCTCCCCCACCCGCATCAGAGTCACACAGTCCTTCTCGATCTGGAAGGTGGTAAGGGTCCCTCCCAGGCCGGTGATCTCGCTCTCCTGGTAACTCAGGGTATAGGCGTCGTGGTCCCGGCAGAGCAGGCCCTCGGTGACCAGCTCCACCGATTCCTCATCGGCGTCCTGAAAGGCCTGCTGGCCCCGAATGGAAATGATAACGTTGTTTTCAGCCATAAATTTCGACCTCGCGCAGCGAAAAATAAGATGTGAGATCACACGGCCCGCCAACGCGCAATGCGACGGGGCTATTATACCATGTGATTTTGTTTCGTGTAAAGAGTGATCCCCAGGAAATTCGGCCTATTTCCCGTATTTTTGGATCTCAACCCGCTCCACCGGGCCATCCACTCCTCCGCCCAGGAAGATGGAGGCCAGACGGGCAAAATCTTCTGTGGAGTCGCTGACAAAAAAGCGGCAGGACCCCTGCTCCCGCTGGGCCAGAAGCCCCTGCTCGGCCAGACTCCGGGCCGCCTGGTCGGCGCAGGTCGCCCCCGAATCCACCAGAGCCACCTCCGGCCCCATGACCTTCCCGATCGCCTCCGCCAGCAGCGGATAATGGGTGCAGCCCAACACCAGGGTGTCCACTCCGGCCTCGCGCAGAGGCGCCAGATAATCCTCCGCCACCAAATTCACCACCGGGTCCTCCGCCCGGAAGCGCCCATTCTCCACCAGAGGGACAAACAGGGGGCAGGGGGCAGCAAAGACCCGTGCCCCGGGGTCCAGCGCGCCGATCTCCCGCTCGTAGGCCCCCGAGCGGATGGAGGCCGCTGTGCCGATGAGGCCGATGGCCCCGTTGCGGGTACGTTCCACCGCCGCCCGGGCCGCGGGGGTGACCACGCCGAAGAAGGGCAGGTCGTTTTCCACAGTGAGCTCCGCAAGCGCGTTGGCCGAGACCGTGCCGCAGGCCACCACCACCGCCTTCAGATCAAAGGAGCGCAGAAAGGCCACATCCTGCCTGGCATAGCGCAGGATCGTGTCCCGTCCCCGGCTGCCGTAGGGCACCCTTCCGGTGTCACCGAAATAGATGAGATCCTCCCCCGGCAGGATCCGCCGCAGCACCCGCAGCGCGGTGAGTCCCCCCATTCCGGAATCGAATACCCCGATGGGTCTCTGGTCCATGCCCCTCTCCCCTTTCGAAAACAATGAAAAATCAATCTTTTATATGATATGCTGTTTTCCGGGGAAACGCAAGGGGAATTTTCCGGCCTTTTCGGGAAAATTCCTCCCTCCATCCGTTTGACATTTCCACGCCCGGCATTATAATATAGAAACGCAGGGGCAGTCATGTCTCTCATTTTAAAACAGCGAGGGGGTCTTACCATGAAGTTAGAGCTGACGACGAAACAATTCCGACGTCTTTTGGATATGGCCTATATCGGCAACTGGATCCTCAATTCCACCCGGGGCGACGACCGTTTCGCCGACTATGACGAAGTGGAGAGCCTTCTGTTCCAAAAGGCCAGGGACGAGGGAATGAACTCCCTGACAGAATTCTGGCAGGGAGAGGCGGTGCCCTCTCAGGCCTTTGCCGACGGCGGGATCCACGACGCCATCATGGAATATGAAAACAATGTCTTTTTCGATATTCTGGCGGAAGATCTGGCCCGCCGGGACATGGACGACGTGCCCATCGACGAGAACAACTACCAGGAGCTCGCCTCCCGGATCGACGCCTATATCAGCGAATTTGAGGAGCACGGCACAGACAACATTTTGGTGGACACCGGAAATCTCTGAAAAAGAACGCTCTCCCAAACGGCTGGAACGCACGGCTTTGCCCGGATGTCCCAGCCGTTTTTTTTCGGTTTTTCTGAAAAAAAGAAATTCCTCCACGAATTGACAAAGCTGACCGGCGCATAGAAAATCTCCACGGGGCAAAGATATGCTCGGATTCTCGATCCGAACGAATCTTCAATCAACAAAAAGAAAAAAAGACGAGGAGATGCAACGTATGAGTAACAGCACCGGTTCCAACCGTCCCGTGGTCGCCAGCGCCCGCGAGGCTCTGGACAAGTTCAAGATGGAAGCTGCCCAGCAGGTGGGCGTCAACCTCAAGCAGGGCTACAACGGCGACCTGACTTCTCGTGAGGCCGGTTCCGTCGGCGGCCAGATGGTCAAAAAGATGATCGAGGCCTATGAGAACGGCATGAAGTAAGTTTCCCAAAAGGGAAAAAAGAGGGCGCGGGGCCGGTCCCCGCGCCCTTCCTTTTTGATAAAAAGCGGCGCCCCGCCTTGTATTCACGACTGGAACCGTCTATAATATTTGTATCTTTACACGCACGATCCGAATGGAAAGGAGCCTTTTACATGACCAATATCTGGCATGACATCGATCCCAAGCGCATCTCTCCGGAGGACTTTATCGCCGTGGTGGAGATCCCGCAGGGCAGCAAGAAAAAATATGAGCTGGACAAGGCCACCGGTCTCATTATTCTGGACCGTATTCTCTATACTTCCACCCACTACCCCGCCAACTACGGATTCATCCCCCGCTCCTACGGCGACGACGGAGATCCTCTGGACGTGCTGGTCCTCTGCTCCGAGGTGCTGGATCCCCTGACTCTGGTACGCTGCTACCCCGTGGGCTACATCTCCATGCTGGACGACGGGAAAAACGATGAGAAGATCATCGCCATCCCCTTTGCCGACCCTACCTATAACGCCTATCAGGATATCTCCGAACTGCCCGATCACATTTTTGACGAGATGGCCCATTTCTTCACGGTCTATAAAACCCTGGAGGGCAAGCAGACCATGGCCGGAGACGTAAAGGGCCGGGAGGACGCGATCGAGGTCATCCGGCAGGCCATCGCCAACTACAAAGACAAATTTTGCTGAGACTTTTCCTTGATTTTTCCGAAACTTAAGACATTCTTTCTTTTCTCACCCCATGCCCTGTGTTAAAATAGTCCTGAAAACGAAACACAAGGAGTACGATATGGCACACTATGACTGTCTGGTCATCGGCGCCGGCTTCGCCGGGGCGGTGACCGCCGGAGAACTGGCCCGCCGGGGGAACCGACGGGTGCTGGTGCTGGAAAAGCGGGACCATGTGGGCGGAAACGCTTACGACCGCCTCGACGCCAGCGGCATCCTCATCCACCAGTACGGCCCCCATATCTTCCATACCTCTGACCGGCGGGTCTATGACTACCTCTCTCAGTACACCGACTGGAGGGACTATCGCCACGAGGTAGTGGCCAGCATCCCTGCTCCCGGCGGGCGGATGGAGCTGCCCGTGCCCTTCAATCTCGTCTCCCTGGAGACCGCCTTCGGTCCCGAGAAGGCGGGAGAACTGGCAGGAAAACTCATTGCGGCTTACGGGGCGGAAAAAAAGGTCACGATCCTGGAGCTGCGGTCCAACCCCGATCCGGAGATCGCGGCTTTGGCAGACTATGTCTACGACCATGTCTTTGTCCGCTACACCATGAAGCAATGGGGACAGCGGCCGGAGGAGATTGACCCGAACACCACCGCCCGGGTGCCCGTTTTCCTCTCCCGGGACTGCGGTTACTTCCAGGACCCCTGGCAGGGGATGCCCCTGAACGGCTACACCCCCATTTTTGAGCGTCTGCTGGACCACCCCAACATCACGGTGGAGCTGGGCACGGACGCCGCCCGGCGGCTCACTCTGGGGGACGCGCTTCTGCTGGACGGGGAGCCTTTCGCCGGGACGGTGATCTTTACCGGTGCGCTGGACGAGTTCTTTGACTGCCGGTTTGGTCGCCTGCCCTACCGGACGCTGGACTTCCGTTTTGAGACCCACGCGGAGGACTTTTATCAGAGCCACGCCACGGTGAACTATACCATGGACGAGGATTTTACCCGTATCACGGAATTCAAACGCCTCACCGGCCAGGTTCTCCCCGGGGTGACCACCGTCATGAAGGAGTATTCCCGCGCCTACGCTGGCGCGGAGGGCGAGGTCCCCTACTACGCCATCATCGCCCCGGAAAACAACGCTCTCTATGCCCGATACGCCGCCCTGGCGGGGAGATATCCCCAGCTGCGGCTGCTGGGCCGGCTGGCCGAGTACAAATATTACAACATGGACGCCATTGTGGGCCGTGCCCTGGCTCTGGCGGACGAACTTCTGGGAGGCTGATCGTATGGAGAAGATCCTCACCTTTGCCGTCCCCTGCTATAATTCCGCGGCCTACATGGACCACTGCGTCCAGACCCTGCTCACCGGCGGCGAGGACGTGGAGATCATTCTGGTGGACGACGGCTCCACCAAGGACGACACCCCCGCCATCTGTGACCGATACGCCGCGCAGTACCCCGACATCATCCGCGTCATCCATCAGGAGAACGGCGGACACGGAGAAGGGGTCAACCAGGGCATCCGCAATGCCCGGGGGCTGTACTACAAAGTCGTAGACTCAGATGACTGGCTGGACACCAATGCCCTTCAGGCCGTTCTGGAGAAGCTCCGGGAGTGCGCCAAGTGGCCCAAGCCCCTGGATCTGCTCATCGCCAACTATGTTTACGAGCATGTGGAGGACCAGACCCAGCGGGTGATGCACTACCGCAACATCTTCCCGGAAAACCGGGTATTCACCTGGGAAGAGATCGGCCGCTTCCGCCCCTCTCAGTACCTGCTGATGCACTCTGTGATCTACCGCACCCAGCTGCTGCGGGACTGCGGGCTGGAGCTTCCCAAGCACACTTTCTATGTGGACAATATTTTTGTCTACCAGCCGCTCCCCTTCGTAGAATCCATCTACTACATGGATCTGGATCTCTACCGCTACTTCATCGGCCGGGCCGACCAGAGCGTCAATGAAAAGGTGATGGTGGGCCGGGTAGACCAGCAGATCCGGGTGACCAAGCTGATGATCGTGGCTCATGACCTCCGGCGGGTAAAGTTGGAACATCCCAAGCTGGGCCGGTATATGCTCAGCTACCTGTCCATGATGATGACCATCTCCTCCATTTTTCTCAACATCGCCGGCACCCCGGAGGCGCTGGGTCACAAGACCGAACTGTGGGAATATCTGCGGACGGTGGATCAGGGGCTTTACCATAAGCTGAAATATCGGGCCATGTCCGCCGTGGGCGTTTTCCCCGGCTATCAGGGGCGGAAGCTGTCGGTACAGCTCTACCACGTGGCCCAGCACATCTACAAATTCAACTGAAAAAAGGCCCGCCGAACCAGCAGTTCGGCGGGCCTTTTTATTGTTCAGCAAACCTTCACGGTCCAGCCGCAGGGATCTGGGAGGGTCCCCCACTGGATGCCGGTTAGGGTATCGTAGAGCTTCTGGGTCAGGCTGCCGATCTGCCCGCCGTTGACCACAGCGTGGCGGTCCTCCCAGCCCATCTCACCGATGGGAGAGACCACAGCGGCGGTGCCGGTGCCCCAGGCCTCGTCCAGCTTGCCCGCGGCCGCGGCGTCAAAAAGTTCCTGGGCGGTGATCAGCCGCTCCTCACACGGAATTCCCCAAGCCTTGAGCAGCTCCAGACAGGACTTCCGGGTGATGCCGGGAAGCACAGACCCGGTGAGCTTCGGAGTGACCACCGTCCCGTCCACCTGGAACATGACGTTCATGGAGCCCACTTCCTCAATATACTTTCGGTGCACACCGTCCAGCCAGAGCACCTGGGCATAGCCGTTCTCCTCAGCCCGCTCGCCGGCCCGGATGGAGGCGGCGTAGTTGCCGCCGCACTTGGTGTAGCCCGTGCCGCCCTTGACGGCCCGGACATCCTCGTCCTCCACGTAGATCTTCACAGGGTTGATGCCCTCGGCGTAATAGGCGCCCACCGGGCAGCAGATAACGGCAAAAATATAGGTGTGAGAGGCGTGGACTCCCAGGGTGGGATCAGTGGCGATGATGAAGGGACGGATATAGAGCGAGGTGCCGGGCACGTTGGGCACCCAATCAGCCTCCACCTTCACCAGCTGAGTGATGGCGTCCACCACGGTCTGTGGATCAATGGTGGGGATGCACATCCGCTCACAGGAGGAGGCCAGACGCCTGGCGTTCTCCATGGGGCGGAACAGCTGCACGCCGCCGTCCGGAGTCCGGTAGGCCTTCATCCCTTCAAAGACCTCCTGGGCATAGTGAAAGACCATGGCACAGGGCTCCAGCGAAAGGGGACCGTAGGGGACGATGCGTCCGTCGTGCCAGCCCTTGCCGGTCTCATAATTCATAAGGAACATGTGGTCGGTAAACGTCTGGCCGAACACCAGCGTCTTGGGGTCCGGTTTGGTCTTGAGGGCCGCGGCCCGGGTCACGGGAAATTCCTGCATCTTGAACAGCCTCCTTGCGGTTGATTGAATAGGCCTATTATAACCCTGTCTTTTCATCACCGCAAGTAGATAATTTACCAAATTGCAGTGTAAAAGTATCTTTTCCCTTGCTTTTTTACCGAGGGCATGATATAGTATGCGTAGTTTCTATGCGAAAAGGATCGGTGAACCCGCGTGGACGAACCTCCGCCCAGTCCCAAGTACATCAAAAAGTCGAACGTTGGACAGTCTTACTGGAGAGAGTAGGACTGTCCTTTTGCGCGCTTCTCCCCAAAAACGTCTCAACTATGAAATGGAGTGTGATTTGCCCTTTATGGACAGTTCCAGTATCGCAATGATCTGTGCGATCGTCGTTTTAGTCGCGTTCAGCGCCTTCTTCTCCGCCACCGAGACCGCCTTCACATCCCTCAACCGGGTCCGGCTGAAGGCCAAGGCCGACGGCGGCGACAGCCGGGCCCGTCTGGCCCTGGATCTGGAGGAGGGCTATGACAAGCTCCTCACCACCATCCTCATCGGCAACAACGTGGTCAACATCACGGCCACCACCGTCTCCGCTTCCCTCTTCATCAAGCTGCTGGGTGCTTACGGACCCACGGTGTCCACTGTGGTGCTCACGGTGGTCATCCTGATCTTCGGCGAGGTCTCCCCCAAGAGCCTGGCCAAGGACCGTTCGGAGTCCTTCGCCATGTTCGCCGCCCCCATCATGCGGGTGCTGATGGTCCTCTTCACCCCTCTGGCTTGGCTGTTTGCCCAGTGGAAGAAACTGCTGTCCAAGGTCTTTTACACCCCTGTGGACGAGGGCATCACTGAAGAGGAACTGGTGACCATGGTGGATCAGGCTGAGAGCGAGGGCGGGCTCAACCGCCATGAGAGCGAGCTGATCCGCTCCGCCATCGAGTTCGGCGACATGGAGGTGCAGGAGATCCTCACGCCCCGGGTGGACATCGTGGCCGTGGAGGACGACGCCTCTATGGAGGAGATCGCCAAGGCCTTTGCCGAGAGCGGCTTCTCCCGCCTGCCGGTCTATCATGAGGACATCGACGATATCATCGGGGTCATCCACGAGAAGGACTTCCACGCCGCCCGCTACCACGGCCAGACCGACATCTCCGCCCTCACCGCCCCCATTCTGTACACCACGGGGAACACCAAGATCTCCGACCTGATGCGCATTTTGCAGAAAAACAAGGCCCACATGGTGGTGGTGGTGGACGAATACGGGGGCACGGAGGGGCTCTGCACCCTGGAGGACATTGTGGAGGAACTGGTGGGCGAGATCTGGGACGAACATGACGAGGTCATTGAAGAATTTAAAAAGCAGCCGGACGGCAGCTATCTCATCTCCTGCAACGCCGCGCTCACCGACCTGTGCGATCTCTTCACCCTTAAGGGCGAGTGCGAGGCCAACACGGTCTCCGGCTGGGTCATGGAGCAGATCGGGCGTGTACCCGAGGAGGGGGACCGCTTCCAGGCCGACGGGCTGGACGTGACGGTGACCAAAGTGGATCACCGCCGGGTGCTGGAGATCAAAGTGGTGGTCCTCCCCGAACCGCATCCGGAAGCTCACTGAGCCCGCTTTGGACTGTCGAAAAAGTCAAAAGTGGTGCAGGGGCGGGATGGTTTCCTGCACGCGCAGCAGCCCCCGGCAGACTTTTGCCGCCCCAGGCGGCGAAAGCAGGTGAAGCTCTGAAAATCCAGAGGACATGTGTCTCGGAATTTTCCCTTCTCAGCCTTTGGCATGTGCGAGCGCCAGCACGTGCGCGAGAAAGTCTGCATCCTCTCTTAAAAATGCCCGCATTTTTGAGAAGCGTGTCGAAGTGTTTCGACACGCTGGAGCGGCCCTCGCCTCTGTTCAGAGACGAGGGCCGCTTTTTTGCTTTCTGCCGGCAGGGAGCGGCGGCCTCTGCCGCCCCTCCTGCCGGTCACAGGTTTTCCGTTTTTGACCCCCGCGCTTCAGGACCGGGCGCCGTCATTTGATCTCCCGGCTGTCCACTTCCTCCTTCAAAAGGGCGGCAAAGGCATCCAGGCTCATTGCGCCCAGATCCTCCCCGGAGCGATGGCGCACGGAGACGGTCTTGTTCTCAATGTCCCGGTCACCCACCACCAGCATGTAGGGGATCTTCTGGAGTTGAGCCTCCCGGATCTTCTTGCCGATCTTTTCGTTCCGGTCGTCCACCTCGGGCCGGAAGCCCCGGGCGTCCAGCGCGGCGGCAATTTCTTTGGCGTAATCGTCGGCCCGCCCGGTGACGGTGAGCACCTTCGCCTGTACGGGAGAGAGCCAGGCGGGGAAGGCGCCGGCAAAGTGCTCGGTGATGACGCCGATGAACCGCTCGATGGATCCCAGCACCACCCGGTGGATCATGACGGGACGGTGCTTGGCGCCGTCCTCACCCACATACTCCAGCTCAAAGCGCTCAGGCAGCTGCATATCCAGCTGGATGGTGCCGCACTGCCAGGTCCGGCCCAAAGAGTCGGCCAGATGGAAGTCCAGCTTGGGGCCGTAGAAGGCGCCGTCGCCCTCGTTGACCACATAGGTCTTGCCCATCTCGGTGATGGCTTCCTTCAGGGTCTCCTGGGCAAAGTTCCAGTCCTTCTCATCGCCCATGTGGTCCTCAGGCATGGTGGACAGCTCGATCTCATAAGAAAGGCCAAACACGGAGTAGACCTCGTCGAAGAGCTTGACCACATTCTTGATCTCCCCCTTCATCTGGTCCCAGGTCATGAAGATATGGGCGTCGTCCTGGGTGAAGCAGCGCACCCGGAACAGGCCGTGGAGCGCACCGGAGAGCTCGTGACGGTGGACCAGGCCCAGCTCGCCCACCCGCAGGGGCAGATCCCGATAAGAGTGGGGCTCGGACTTATAGACCAGCATCCCGCCCGGGCAGTTCATGGGCTTGATGGCAAAGTCCTCTTCATCGATGACGGTGGTGTACATGTTCTGCTTGTAGTGGTCCCAGTGGCCGGAGCGCTCCCAGAGCTTCCGGTTGAGGATCATGGGGGTGGAGATCTCCACATAGCCGTAGCGCTTGTGGACCTGACGCCAGTAGTCGATGAGGGTGTTGCGAAGCACCATGCCCTTGGGCAGGAAGAAGGGAAACCCGGGGCCCTCGTCCATCAGGGTGAACAGGCCCAGCTCCTTGCCCAGCTTCCGGTGATCTCGCTTCTTGGCCTCCTCGATCCGGGCCAGGTAGGCGTCCAGCTCCTCCTTCTTGGGGAAGGCGACGCCGTAGATGCGCTGGAGGGTCTGGCGGCTGGAGTCGCCCCGCCAGTAGGCGGCGTTGCAGGCGGTGAGCTTGATGCCGTTGCCCTTGATGCGCCCGGTGGAGTCCACGTGGGGACCCGCGCACAGGTCGGTGAACTCGCCCTGCCTGTAGAAGGAGATCACAGCGTCGGCGGGCAGGTCGTTGATGAGCTCCACCTTGTAGGGCTCGCCCTTCTCCTCCATGAACTGAAGGGCCTCCGCCCGGGGCAGCTCAAACCGCTCCAGCTTCAGCTTCTCCTTGCAGATCTTCCGCATCTCGCCCTCGATCTTCTCCAGGATCTCGGGGGTGAAAGGAAAGGGAGAATCCATGTCATAATAGAAGCCCTCTTCGATGGCGGGGCCGATGGCCAGCTTCACCTCGGGGTAGAGGCGCTTCACCGCCTGGGCCAGGACATGAGAGCAGGTGTGCCAATAGGTTTTCCGGTATTCCGGGTTTTCAAAGGTATACTCTTTGTTTTCTTCTGCCATGATAATTCCTCCTGTAATCTTGGGATCGGATAAAAAATCCCACCCCTGAATGGTTTCAGGGGTGGGATACGAAGTCGTATTCCACGGTTCCACCCTGCTTGCGGCCCTCCCGAAGGAGCGCCGCCGCTCGTTGAACAGCTGTAACGGGCTTGCCCGGCCTGCTTCTTTCACAGGCGGCTCGGGAGTGGTGTCGCCGCCGCGTCACGGAGGGCGCTTACACCAAACGCGCCCCTCTCTGACCGCCGCCAACGGGTCGATCTCCGTCTTTGCCGATGTACGGGCAAACTATATCACGAAAAAAAGGCTCTGTCAAGCGGCAGGCTGTGGAAAGGGGCTGCCATACCGCTGCCCTTCCCGAAAAAGTTCAGCCCGTATATTCCAGCAGCAGCTGCCGCAGCCCCTCAGCGCTCTTCTCATCAGGCTCCTGATTCAACAAGTAGCGCGCCGCCTCCCGCCACTCCCCTTCCGGCCAATTTTCGGCAGGGCACTGCACCAGTGCCCAGTGCAGCCGCCTGTGAAAATGGAAGGTATGCAGATCCGAGAGGTAAAGGCAACCTGCCAGATCCGCCAGTGTCTCTAAAAGTCCCGGTCCCTGTCCTTTTTCTACCATCTGCCTTCGTCCCCTCTCTGTGTCGTGTAGTTTATAATTCAACTATAATCAAAAGAGAATATAATGTCAAGTTTAAAAACAAACTTAAAATTGATTCTTATTTTTTACAAAATGTGGCTATGATAATTTCATGTTAAAAATATCTCACAGAGAGGGGGCACCCCCATTTTGGAAATGGATTATCATGCCATTGGCGGCCGGGTAGCCCGGCGCAGAAAGAAACTGGGGCTGACCCAGGCGAAGGTCGCCGAGCAGGCAGAGATCAGCGACCAGTACCTTTCCAACATTGAGCGGGCGGTATCGATCCCATCGGTGGAAGTTCTGATGCGGCTGGCCGCTGCTTTGGACACCACGCCGGATGAATTTCTCGTCGGCACCGCCCGCTCCGAGGGACAGGCCTGGCGCAGTGTGGCCGAACAGCTCCGCCCGCTGGATGCCAGGCAGCTTCGATTGGTGGAGCGTTTCATCAACTGGACAAGCGGGGAGGACATTTAAAAAAAGGCCGTCGTCTACGGGACGACAGCCTTTTTTGTACGAGCAGTTTGCCTTTTCAGTATTGATTCACCCAGCCGGAGATCAGGAGGGTGGGGACCAGCCACATGACCAGAAAAATGGTGAGGTTCGCCGGAGTCAGTGAGGCGTAGGCCGCCACGAAGGTAAGATAAAAGGCCAGAAGCGCACCCGCCAGGGAGCCAAAACAGGTCAGCACCGCCGACAGCCGTACCGCCGAGCGAAGCCGCCGTCCCCCCACCACCGCCTCGGAGTAAGGGCCAACCCCCTCCCGGCAGAGCACGGCTGCCAGGGTGTCGGAATGCTCCTGATCCGTCTCGGACAGCTCCCGGCGGCGTTCCACCGGCGGGAATTCCATCCGCTCTACCGGCAGTTTGAAGCGCTGCCGGAGCATGGAGGGGATCAGATTGAAATCCCGGGTGGCGAGAACGGGGGCGATATGGTTGCGGATCAGAGCGTCCAGCGCCTGGGGCACCGCCCCCGGCAGATGATAATTGAGAGCGAAGATGCCCGCCAGATCCCCGTCGATGGCGCAGAAGGCAGCGTTTTTCACATTGAGTCCGGGCGGAAGGGCCACTTCCATCAGCGTCATGAACGCCGCCGAGCCTACCAGCACCTGCTGGCCCCGAATGGTCTCGGAAAAGCCGCCCCCCTCATAGGCGGTGAAGTCCTCGCCCCGGCGATAGGTCCCCCCCTGGGCGCGGAGCAGGTCCTGGAACACCTTCTCCAGTCCGCTTCCCCCGTCCCGAAGGACCGTGGCCGTGTTGGCCACCACCTTCTCCACGGAGAAATCCCCGTAGACCTTGACGCCGTTGAGGGAAACCGCCCCGGGCGGAAACAGATCGGCGTCGGTGAGCAGAATGTTGGAGGTGCCGGTGGTGTTCACCACGCCCTCCCAGCCCGCCAGCGCCGCGCCGGACTTGGCCAGCCGGGCGGAGAGCTTCCGCCAAGGAAGGGCGAAGCACAGAGTGGCCGAAAGGGACGCCGAGGCCGAAAGAGTGGCGGCCAGGCACCACAGAATGTCCGCCGGGCGGTTTCGCCCCAAAGAGGAGATGAGGGAAAAGAGAACGCAGGCCAGCAGCAGCAGCGGGGCGGCCGTCCGGTAGACCCGCTCGGCTCCGTCCTCCCCCTGGACCTGGCTGCCAAAGCCGGTGACCGGGCCGGACCACTTCACATAAGTGTCCCGCCCGTTCCATTTTGCCTCGTCCCGGGTGACCAGATAGGGCTCTGAGGCGGAGGCCGCCGTGCGGCAGGCCATCCGCTGACCCCGGCGCTTGTAAAAGTTCCCCAGCGCCACGCACCAGAGGGTCAGGACCGCAACCAGACAGTAGGGCTGCCGCTGGGGTTCTCCCCCACTCAGTGCAGGCAGCGTGAGGGCGTCCGCCAGGACCGCCACGTTGGCCAGGGCCGCCAGCGTGTCCATCCCCATCCGAAACTGGAAGGGCCGGATCAGTCCCTTGAGCAGGGCATCCGCCCCCAGGAGCATGGCCGCCGCCTGAAAGGCCGCCAGCGTATAGCACCGCAGCACTCCGCTTACGGCCAGAGGTGTGGGGACGGGCAGCGGAAAACTCTCCGCAAGGGTGAGATAGAGGAGCGGGAAGAGCAGGAAAAAGAGCAGCGTGATCCGAAAGCGCATGGATTTGAGCCCTTTGGCATACCGCCGGGCCAGATCGGCGGGCGGGATGTCCGGGGCGGGGGGCAGTGTCCGGCGAGGCTTCCGCCCCGGGACGGGCGGCGCTTCCTCCTCATCCACACCGGGGATGAGTTCCTCCGCCCGGCGGAGCCGCTCATCGTCCTCAATGCCCTCTTCCTCATACATGTGCCCCGCAAACTCATCTGCCTTGCGCCGCAGCCTGTCAAGCCCGGCCGCCACCGGATTCTCCGGCTGGGCGGCCGGAAACTCCAGGACTTTGGTCTCGTCCTCCGCCCCGTCGTCCGGCTCCGGCGTCTCATCCTCCGGGGCAGCCGCCCGCTCCTCACCGGAGCTTCGAGGCGGGGCCTTTCGGTCCGCACCGGAGCACACAGGCCCGGGGAAAGCCGTCACCACTCCGGGCGTCTTTCCGGGGGGCGGGGTATCCGGCTGCCGGGGCCGGATGGGAAACGGAATGGTGTCCTCCCGCCAGTCCGGCTGCTCCCGGGGTGTGGAAAGCGGTTCCCCGCCCTCTGTCGGGCGCCGCCCGGAGCCGAATTCGGCCAAAATCTCCTCCAGGGAATAGCCGCCGTCCTGATTCAGTTCGTCGTCGTCCCTGCGTTTTGACATGAGATCACCTGTGTTCGGAAAGAATAGAACCGCAGCCCGGTTCAGCCCATGCGCTGGCGTACCGCCTCATAGAGGAGGATGGACGCGGCTGCGGAGGCGTTGAGGGAGTTGAGCTGTCCCTTCATGGGGATAGAGACCAGAAAGTCGCAGTTTTTCGCCACAAGGCGGCTCATCCCGTTCCCCTCGGAGCCGATGACAATGGCCGCCGGGCCCTTCAGGTCGGCATCATAGATGGCCCGGTCGGCGTCGGCCGCCGTGCCAAAGACCCAGACCCCAGCCTCCTTGAGCTCCTTCAGGCAGGCAGTGAGGTTGGCCACCCGGGCCACCGGCACGTAAGACACCGCTCCCGCCGAAGTCTTGGCCACCACGGCAGTGAGCCCGGCGGAGCGCCGCTTGGGAATGATGACCCCGTGGGCCCCGGCACACTCCGCAGTGCGGATCACCGCCCCCAGATTGTGAGGGTCGGAAAGTTCATCACACACCACGATGAGGGGCGGCTCTCCCCGGTCGGCGGCCGCCTTCAGGATATCCTCCACCTCGGCGTACTCCCGCACGGCGGCCACGGCAATGACCCCCTGGTGGGAGTGGGTGACACTCATGTTGTCCAGTTTCCGCCGGTCGCAGTCCACCACCGCGATGCCCCGCTCCCGGGCCTTGGCGGCAATGTGCCCAAGAGCGGCGTCGGTCTCCCCCCGGGCAAGGTACACCTTGTCGATGGGCGTCCCGGCCCGAAGGGCCTCCGTCACCGCGTTGCGCCCTTCGATGATGCCGTCGGATGCCTCCTGCCGCTCTTTCCAGTCCTGCCGCTTCTCCGCCATTTTCATCCCGCCTTCCGGTCGTCTCCAGTTAGAATTCAGTATAGCATATCGGCGGAAAAAGGGAAAGAGAAAGTTCCCCCTTTCTTCTCCGCGAAATTCTCCTCTTTTCTCCGGCAGAGTCTCAGAAACAGCGGCAATTCATAGAAAGTTTACGGGCCGTTTCCTTGTAATTTTGCCCCCGGTATGGTATGATGCAATCTGAATTCTGAATAAAGGGGGCTTTTGTATGCCCAATCAAAATAATTCCGATCATTCCGGCGGCCCCAAAAAAAATCCGAAAAATACCATGGCGCTGCTCTCCATCGTCCTTTGGGCACTGGTCATCACCGTGTTCTTCAACTACGCGACTTCCATGGCCAAGCAGGCCAACACCCAGGAGATCAGCTACGGCGAGTTCCGCCAGATGGTGGCCGATGACAAGGTCTCCCAGGTAGTGATGTCCTCAGACAAGTATGTCATCTACCCCAAGACAGATTCGAAAGGCAACGTGGCCGCTCCGGACAAGGACCCGGTGGGCGGCTGGCTGGATCCTCCAGCCGCCTCCGTCCCCGCCACCCTGCCCCCCATCGACCAGGCCAAGGACTTCCTGGGGGGCGGCAAAAAGCAGAACGCACAGCTGACCTACTACTGCGCGGTTCCCAACACCGTGCTGGACGACGGGCTGATCACCCTGCTGGAAGAGCACGGTGTCACCAACTACGGTCCCAAGTATGAGGAGCCCCTCTCCCCCATCGTCTCCTTCCTGGCCGCCTACCTCCTCCCCACTGTGCTGATGGTTGGCCTCATGTACCTGCTGTTCCGGTCCATGTCCAACAAAATGGGCGGCATGGGCGGTCTGGGCGGCGTGGGCAAGGCCAACGCCAAGGTGTATGTGGAAAAGACCACCGGCGTCACCTTTAAGGATGTGGCCGGGCAGGACGAGGCCAAGGAGTCCCTGGAGGAGATCATCGATTTCCTGCACAATCCGCAAAAGTACACTGAGATCGGCGCCAAGCTCCCCAAGGGCGCGCTGCTGGTGGGTTTCCCCGGCACCGGCAAAACCCTGCTGGCCAAGGCTGTGGCCGGCGAGGCCAGCGTCCCATTCTTCTCCATCTCCGGCTCCGACTTTGTGGAGATGTTTGTGGGCGTAGGCGCTTCCCGGGTCCGCGACCTCTTTAAGGAGGCCGCCAAAATGGCCCCCTGCATCATCTTCATCGACGAGATCGACACCATCGGCAAGAGCCGTGACAACCGGATGGGCGGCAATGACGAGCGGGAGCAGACCCTCAATCAGCTGCTGGCGGAACTGGACGGCTTTGACCCCACCAAGGGCGTCATCGTTCTGGCCGCCACCAACCGCCCCGAGGTTCTGGACAAGGCCCTGCTGCGGCCCGGCCGGTTTGACCGGCGGATCACCGTGGACCGGCCCAATCTGGCCGGACGTCTGGCCACCCTGCAGGTCCACACCCGGAACATCCGCCTCAGCGAGGACGTCAATCTGGAAAAAATCGCTCAGGCCACCGCCGGCTGCGTGGGTGCCGATCTGGCCAACCTGGTCAACGAGGCCGCCCTCCGGGCAGTGCGGAAGGGCCGCAAGGCCGTGAATCAGGAGGACCTGCTGGCCTCCTTTGAGCTGGTCATCGCGGGCAGCGAGAAGAAGGGCACTGTCCTCACAGAACAGGAAAAGCGGATGACTGCCTACCACGAGGTGGGCCACGCCCTGGTGGCTGCCCGTCAGAAGAACGCCCAGCCGGTGAGCAAGATCACCATCGTCCCCCACACCATGGGAGCCCTGGGCTACACCATGCAGCTGCCTGAGGAGGAGAAATTCCTCATGACCCGGGAGGATCTGCTCACCGAGATCCGCACCCTGCTGGGCGGCCGCAGCGCCGAGGAAGTGGTGTTCGACACCATGACCAGCGGCGCTTCCAACGACATTGAGCGGGCCACCGACCTGGCCCGAAAAATGGTGACCATGTTCGGCATGAGCGACTCCTTCGGCGTCATGGGTCTGGCCACCGTTCAAAACCAGTTCCTGGATGGCTCCATGGGCCTCAACTGTGCTCAGGATACAGCCGCCGTGGTGGACCGGGAGGTCAAGGAGATCCTGGAGCGGTGCCACACCGAGGCCAAGCAGATCCTCTTGGGTGACCGGGAGATGCTGGACAAGGTGGCCGGCTACCTGCTCCAGAAGGAGACCATCACCGGCCAGGAGATGATGGCCATTCTGGAGGGGCAAGATCCGGAAGCGGTAGACAACTACGGGTTGCCCCCCAAGACAGCTGAACTCCAGCCTCCCGCCGGAGACGAGCCTCCCGCCCGGAATATTCACATGGTGAGCGAGCCGGTGGATCCGCCGCAGCCGCCGGGGGACGCTCAA